>NZ_JAWRYM010001277.1:0-234 GCF_046534555.1 Bacillus sp. SIMBA_074
GTGATTTCTTGATTCTTTTGCTCTTTCTTCTTCTTTTTCTTCGTTTTTTTCTGCTGTTTTTGCTCGGTTTGTGACTTGTGGCTTTTTTCTTTTGCCGCCTAGGCTTGTTCACCTACACCGAATAAGAGAGAAGTACCTATGAGAATCGCTAATACCGTGTTGGTTGTACCTTTCCAGTTTCGTTTTATCATCATTTTCCTCCTCCTAGCTGTGATCTTATTGCTAGATTATTTG
>NZ_JAWRYM010001278.1:0-234 GCF_046534555.1 Bacillus sp. SIMBA_074
CGGCCCGAGCGCCGGCCCAGGCGCTCGGAGACGAGGTCTGCGTAGTCGGCGAACACCTGGGTCTCGGGCCCGTACGCGACGAACCAGTCGGCCACGTCCTCCTCGCCCCTGCCCCACAGCACGTTCCCGTCGGCCCCGACGCGCGGAGAACCGAGGCCGAGTGCGCCCACCAGCAGGACGTTCCCATCCGTGCCGGTCACCGCCCCGACCGCTGCGCCCGAGTGGGCGTGCGGG
>NZ_JAWRYM010000181.1:0-369 GCF_046534555.1 Bacillus sp. SIMBA_074
CCATTGCAGAAACCGTTCTACGATCGATGCTTGCTGAACAGGATGGAACTTGGATGATGGCAGCAGAAGAGATTTGGGTGAAACCAGAGGAACAACAAGAGCCGGCACACCTCGTTCACTGAGGATAACTGCGTCCGTGGCTGCCAAACAGTTCGCGGACGTTACCATAAACCCGAACATGCAGGTCCGGGAAAGCAAAAGCAACATGGCCATCTTCTAGTTGTAGGCGTTCGCTGTTTTGCTCAATGACAAACGGAATCTCCATTGCTTGTAGGGCGTCCTTGAGATAGCTAACCTCAGACCATGCGACTGAATAATAGAATGACTTTTCCACGATATCAACTCCTTTGTGGCCATTATGCCACATTG
>NZ_JAWRYM010001279.1:0-233 GCF_046534555.1 Bacillus sp. SIMBA_074
AGGGAGCAAGCTCCCATCGATTCGCTCGACTTGCATGTATTAGGCACGCCGCCAGCGTTCGTCCTGAGCCAGGATCAAACTCTCCGAAGAAATGTTTGACTTGCTCATTTTGCTTTTTTAATAGTGTGTGCTCACTTAAAATTTAACGTTGGCGCTTTGTTTTGTTCAGTTTTCAAAGAGCAATTTCGTTGTCGTTCGCTTAGAAACGACTTTAATAATATATCAACTATATT
>NZ_JAWRYM010001280.1:0-233 GCF_046534555.1 Bacillus sp. SIMBA_074
TGATTCGTCCCATTTTAGAGCGCATGATGGAGGAAGCTGGAGAATCGATCTTCTTGACTAGTCTGGACGGGGATGAGGGATTGACTCTCGATGCCCTGGAGCCTGATCATGTTGTGAAATTTTCCGTTTCGGTCGGCAGCCGATCCCCCTTATTCGTCGGGGCATCCTATCGTTCCATCATGGCGTATTTGCCCAAAGAACATATCGAGCGCATCATTCAGCAAGGCTTGAAG
>NZ_JAWRYM010001281.1:0-233 GCF_046534555.1 Bacillus sp. SIMBA_074
TCACCTGCTGGTTCGGAAACAGCAGGCCATAGGCCAGCAGCAGGCCATAGATGCCGCCGGAGGCGCCCACGGTCGGGTAGGCGTCGCCGCCGCCGGAGATCGTCCACCAGCCGACCAGCATCTGGCACAGGCCGGCGCCGATCACGCAGACCAGGTAGTAGGTGAGGAACCGCTTCTCGCCCCAGGTCTGTTCCAGCGGCGCGCCGAACATGAACAACGCGAACATGTTGAAC
>NZ_JAWRYM010001282.1:0-233 GCF_046534555.1 Bacillus sp. SIMBA_074
GACGCCCGCCAGTGGCCGGACAGTGTTCAGTACCGGCTGACGTCGACGGTGCCTCGCTCGCCGTCGAGCGCCGAACTGCCCGAGCAGGGGCAGGCCGACTGACCTCGCCGTGTCACCCGAACTGGGGGTAGAAGCCCGGTGTCACTCGCGATCGTTCGGGATGCATGATGTGCGCGTGGACCCTTGATCAGGCTGGGATCAAAGGAGGTTTCTCATGTCCGACAAGCTTGAAG
>NZ_JAWRYM010001283.1:0-233 GCF_046534555.1 Bacillus sp. SIMBA_074
GCACAGGATTTACAGGTGCTTCGGCGACAATTGCAGTAAATTCAGTGCCTTCTACACCTTCAATAGGAACAGTTACGCAACCAACTTGTGTAACTCCAACAGGAAGTATTGTTTTAAACGGTTTGCTTTCGACAACAAGTTGGATAATTACCCAAAACGGAACGGTTTTTCAAACTTATACATCATCAGGAACCACTTATACGATTTCAAATTTAAGTCCGGGAAGTTACAAT
>NZ_JAWRYM010000182.1:0-369 GCF_046534555.1 Bacillus sp. SIMBA_074
GTATCCCATTTTACTCTTATCATTTGGGAACAAACTCTTAAATAAAGTAGGGAACTGTGAGTCCACTAATTGTAATACTGCCATAGCTATTGTAACGAAAATCATGGTTGATAAAATCATCCGATTGGATAATACATAACCCCAACCTTGTAACCAAGCAGTCCAAGTACTTTGCTGTTGCTTTTCAAAATGTTCTCTTGACAGAGATTCCTTTAACCTTATTGTGGGTAACAGAACCAAAGCAGCTAGAAAACAGCATATTGCCCTTATAATTAGACAAAACTCTGGCTGAAACCAGCTCAGTAACATTCCTCCTATAAGTGGACCCACTATCTTGGTTCCTTGCTCAACTATCCCATTGATACTTAC
>NZ_JAWRYM010001284.1:0-233 GCF_046534555.1 Bacillus sp. SIMBA_074
GCCTTGTTCTTGCAGTGCGGCTATCTGCTCGTAGATATCGGCAGTTAAAAAGTTGTATTTTTCATTAAGCTCGACAATACCTTTCGCTGGCTCTTTAGATAATTTTTCAAATTCAGCAATGGTGTCTGAAACCGCTTTGCCGGTCACATTCTCCATTTGCACCGCAGCAAGACCAACCAGCTCTATTTGCTCGGCAGTGAATTTACCAGTATTAGCTATTTCAGCCAGGGCTG
>NZ_JAWRYM010001285.1:0-233 GCF_046534555.1 Bacillus sp. SIMBA_074
CTAATGCCGCGAAACTGCAGCGAGGCAATCAGCGCGGTACAAATAGCCGCCACATTACCGTGGCCGCCAAACTCTGCCACAAAGCGCCCACCTGGTTTTAGGGCGCGCTTGATGCCAGCCAATACGGCTTGCGGGTCTAGCATCCAGTGTAGCGCCGCGTTGCTAAAGACCGCATCAAACTCATGATCGAAGGGCAACTGATGGCCGTCAATGACCCGCGCCGTCACGCCGCG
>NZ_JAWRYM010001286.1:0-233 GCF_046534555.1 Bacillus sp. SIMBA_074
TTTTGTTTACTGTGACCGTTGCTGTGGCTCTTTGGATATTTCAAAGAAATGGTAGAAAAAGCTTGAATATGTCAGTTTTGTATGAGATACTTGTACTAATGATACGAACAAACGTTCTTTTTATTCTATACATGGAACACCCGATACATGCCCTTAAGGAGGAAAGATCATGGCACAAATGACACTGATTAGCAAGGATGTACTGATGGAAGCCGTATGCGAAGTGTGCCCGG
>NZ_JAWRYM010001287.1:0-233 GCF_046534555.1 Bacillus sp. SIMBA_074
TCCCGATTTTTGGAATAGAGTTAGAAGGAGAAACTGCAAGGAAAATTGAACTGATTGCTAATAAAGTACACATTAGGAAGTTACTACTGATGGAAAGACTTATTATTCTTTTAGACTGAATGATGAAATAATAAGAAATTCAATTCCTCATCCTAATGTTGAATCAATAGTGTTTCATTTTTCGGATACTAACTGTGAAGATTTTTTAGGTATAGACCTTTTTGCTTCTAAGT
>NZ_JAWRYM010001288.1:0-233 GCF_046534555.1 Bacillus sp. SIMBA_074
GACTCCACCGAGAACGACGTCCTCACCAGGATCGCCGGACGGCTGGGCCTGCCCACGGTCGCGACCAACAACGTCCACTACGCGAGCCCGGCGCAGTACCCGCTGGCGACCGCCGTCTCGGCCGTGCGCGCCCGGCGCAGCCTCGACGAGCTGGACGGCTGGCTCCCCGCGTCCGGCGCCGCGCACCTCCGCAGCGGCGCCGAGATGGCCCGCCGCTTCGCCCGCTACCCCGG
>NZ_JAWRYM010001289.1:0-233 GCF_046534555.1 Bacillus sp. SIMBA_074
GTCCAAACCTGTCAGTAAATCGTTGATTGCTAACCCGTCTACTCATTTTGCTATTGCAATTAGGGCACAAATGCTGCTTTTTGCCTTCAATAGTCCAAGTGTAATGTTTCTTATTAAAACCTATGCCACAAACATCACAGCGCCTTGGTTTAAACATCGCACCGAGAATGACAAGTACAACGAACCCACCAATTAACCATTCCATAAAATCCCTCTTAATGAAAAATCCCGCG
>NZ_JAWRYM010001290.1:0-233 GCF_046534555.1 Bacillus sp. SIMBA_074
GTTTCATGAACCAGCACGGCACGCCGGAAGCGCCGGATGCGCCGTGGGGGCCGACCCGCGTGGTCTACCTGCAGTACGCCAGCGACGCGATCACCTTCTTCGACGTCCACGACGCCTGGCGCAAGCCCGACTGGATGGATGACCCGCGCGGCTTCGACGTCTCGCCGGCGTTGCGCTGGTATCCACTGGTGAGCATGTTCCAGCTGGCGCTGGACATGCTGCTGGCCGATGGC
>NZ_JAWRYM010001291.1:0-233 GCF_046534555.1 Bacillus sp. SIMBA_074
GGCCAGCACGATCACGGTGTGCCATGAGGTCCCGCAGAGGACGCGTTCGGCCATCGGCAGCGTTCCGACGGCGATGAGGTGGAGTGCTGCTCCGGCGACGGCCAGCAGGGGCAGGCCGGCGCCGCACGCCATCCCGACGGCCGCCGTCACCCAGATGGACGCTGCGGTGGTCAGCCCGACGACGTTGCCGCGGTTCACGAAGATCACGCCGGCGCCGACGAACCCGATCCCGG
>NZ_JAWRYM010001292.1:0-233 GCF_046534555.1 Bacillus sp. SIMBA_074
TCATCCATGAATTTTAAATTCGATTCAATATAAGCTTTTAAAATGTCTTTTGCAGTGCTTTTTCCTTTCATATGAGATTCCATAAAGATTGCACCTGCATGATAAACTTCTATTACGACCTGCTGTATCAGTTCATCTTTGCTGGAAAAATGATAAGAAATCACCCCTTTACTTATTCCAGCTTCCTTAGCAATCTCCGATATAGAAGCATTCACAAAACCCTTTGTAGCAAT
>NZ_JAWRYM010001293.1:0-233 GCF_046534555.1 Bacillus sp. SIMBA_074
CCTGCTCGCGCCGAAGGTGGGGGCATGGATGCGGCGAGCAGTGACGAGACCCGCCGGGGTCACGACGAGGACAAGTCGACGATCGACGAGCGCCTGACCGGCGTCCGCGATCCGCAGGACCCGGACGGTCTGCTGACGGTGGAGGAGGACGCCCACCGCCCCGACCCGGCCCGCTACGGCGCACCGGAGACGGACACCCTCGAGCGCGAGCGGGCGCACGTCGCAGAGCTCGG
>NZ_JAWRYM010001294.1:0-233 GCF_046534555.1 Bacillus sp. SIMBA_074
CTATATACATACAAAACACAAAGAAAGTAAAAACACTCCCCAAAATGAACCAACCCAAATTATTGTAGATAAAATCAAGCGATGAATTAGAAAAACTCTCTAATTGGCTTGGCATGAATACACCAATGGCTATTAAGCCTAAGCTGATTGCTAATGATATGTAAAACACATATTTCTTACTTTTCATCCAATCACCCCTTAAATAATAAGATAGACAGTTTATATGCATCATG
>NZ_JAWRYM010000183.1:0-369 GCF_046534555.1 Bacillus sp. SIMBA_074
GATGACGTTGTACCCGAGCTCATAGCTTGCTTCGATATCTCCAGGGTGGTTCAGCGTCCCGCGAATTCCGACCTGAAACACCTTGTCTGGCTTCAGTAGCCCTTCTTCGTGAGCACGGATGAATGGAGAGCCATGCCAATATTTCTCTTCGTAATACGTATCCCACGTATCTGTATGCGAGTCAAACTGGATCATGGCGACCTGCCCATACACTTTTTTAGCAGCACGCAACGAGGCCAATGTGATCGAATGGTCGCCACCGAGCCCGATCGGAACGATGCCTTTTTGCATCAGATCAAGCATGGCTTCCTCCATCACCTCGTAGCTCCGGTGAATATTGTGCGGAATCACCGACACATCCCCGATGTC
>NZ_JAWRYM010001295.1:0-232 GCF_046534555.1 Bacillus sp. SIMBA_074
GACGGCAGCGACGCGACGGCGTTCACCGCGGTCGCGTAATACGAGGCCGCCCGGAGGAAGGCGGCAGCCGCGCTGACCGCGTGGCCGGCCGCGGCCGAGGCCTCACCCTGCGCGGCGACGCGGCTTCCCAGCTCCCGCCAGGCGTGGAACCAGCCCTCGTGATCCTTGTCGCCGACACCGTGCACGGCGGCAAGGACCTCGCCGATGTCGGCGGCCCCGCTGTACGCCTGGC
>NZ_JAWRYM010001296.1:0-232 GCF_046534555.1 Bacillus sp. SIMBA_074
GGGTCGCCGTCGGCGTCGGGCTCGGGGTGGTCGGCTTCGGTGTCGGCACCTTCGGTGTCGGCGTCGGGGTGGCGCTCGACGGCTCCCCCACCGGGGTCGGCTCCGGCGTGAAGTTCTTCGCGTCGATCGCGTAGGCCAGCGACGTCGGCGTCAGAGGGGCGGGAAGGCCCGACTGCAGCTGGCCGACGGGGTCGGCGTCGCCGTAACCGAGAGAGAAGGTGTCGTTCGGCAG
>NZ_JAWRYM010001297.1:0-232 GCF_046534555.1 Bacillus sp. SIMBA_074
CTGGTGTCTGGTACAATCCGCCTGGCAAATGAGCTTTGAGAGGCAAGCCGGAACGATGGAAATGATTTTTATCAGCCCTGTCAACCGACTCGCTTTTTTATACGGACGCTCGCTTTCCTCGCTCGTCGAGGGCGTCTGGCTTTTCTTTTGCTTTGTCCTGCTGGCTTTACTCTTCGTAGGCGGCATTCATCCGAGCGGCTGGTGGGCACCGATCCTCGCCTTTCTCATCCTG
>NZ_JAWRYM010001298.1:0-232 GCF_046534555.1 Bacillus sp. SIMBA_074
GAGGGAGCAGAATGCTATAACAATGTACGTGGCATGCTGGGCTTTACTGGTACATACAAAGGTAAACGCGTATCTGTACAAGGTACAGGTATGGGCGTGCCGTCAATTTCCATTTACGTGAACGAGCTGATGGAATCGTATGGTGTGCAAAACCTGATCCGTGTCGGAACGTGTGGGGCAATTCAAGAGGACATCAAAGTTCGCGACGTCATCATTGCCATGAGCGCTTCGT
>NZ_JAWRYM010001299.1:0-232 GCF_046534555.1 Bacillus sp. SIMBA_074
GTACTTGGGCACCTCGCTGATCTCTTGGATGAAGGATAGGCTGTGCAGGCCGGCTGTTACGGCTTGCTTCGTGACCTCATTGAGTTGTTGAAGTGTGACACCAGGCTTCACTGCTGCGATGGTCTTGATTTCTGCTTCGAGCACGAGTCGATAGATTTCTTTTTGACGTTCTGTAAAGCGGCCATTCACGGAAAACGTTCGCGAAATATCTGCCACATAGTAATTTGATGCT
>NZ_JAWRYM010001300.1:0-232 GCF_046534555.1 Bacillus sp. SIMBA_074
GGTGAATTAGTCAATGAATTAATTAAAGTAGTAGAATGGGGGGCTGTTTTAGTGTCCTATACTTTTTATACGCTTTTTTTAAAGATTGGGATCAGTCAGGCAGGTTGAACCAACGATTTCCCCAGAAAAAGGCAAATAGATTGATATCTCATTCAATTTAATGTTAAATATAATCATAATAGATTTACATTTTCTACTATTTATTCAAATATATCACTGAATAATTGTTGCT
>NZ_JAWRYM010001301.1:0-232 GCF_046534555.1 Bacillus sp. SIMBA_074
TGAGGATTACCCGAGAACGAATCAATGGATTAATAAATTTAAAAACTTGATCATACTTCGTACATTTTCAAAAATTTATGGGCTTGCAAGTTTTAGGGTAGGGTACGGTTTGGCAGATGAGGATATTATTCAGAAACTAGATCCATCCCGGGAACCATTCAATGTCAACACATTCGCACAGAATATTGCTATCGTCGCTTTGGAAGATCAAGCTTTCATTGAAAAATGCAAG
>NZ_JAWRYM010000184.1:0-369 GCF_046534555.1 Bacillus sp. SIMBA_074
TCTACGATAGTACACGAGCACCTGTTGCCACAGTTTTGACGGACGCCACGGGAAGCTATTTCATAAATAGGCTGGCCCAGGGAGGACACACCGTAAATGTACATGCTTCTGGTTATGCGAGCGAAGCTGCCGGGGCAATTATACAGGCTGGTGGTGCTTCTACATTAAGCTTTGCGCTTCAGGGATTGCCTGGCGCCATAGCGGGAATTGTTCGAGAACAAGATTCGGGCATGCCGATAGCAGGCGCTACCATTACCGTTCGCCAAGGGAGTCCGTCGGGGACGATCCTGGCTATTCTGCTCGCTGATGCACAAGGGCAATACGTGGAAAGCGGTCTTTCGGCAGGCAGCTATACACTGATTGCCAATG
>NZ_JAWRYM010001302.1:0-232 GCF_046534555.1 Bacillus sp. SIMBA_074
CTTCTGGACAGGTTTTCGCATTTTATCTTTCAGCGATTCTCTGCTCTGGTTCAATGTGGATATGAACCACGCTTATTTTATGCACCTTTCTCATTCGAGCTTCAATTTTCTCGGTGATGGTGTGGCTTTCGACTACATTCAGCTTTGGGTCTACATGAATGACGACATCCACCAATACACTGCTGCCATGATAGCGAGCTTTGATATCACTAATGTCCTTCACCCCTGCAAT
>NZ_JAWRYM010001303.1:0-232 GCF_046534555.1 Bacillus sp. SIMBA_074
TGAACCACCAAGCAGCTGAATCTACAGATTGGCCCACCGTTAACAATCCATGGTTGCGGAGGATGACAGCTTTGTATTGACCTAGAGCCCTGGCAATGCGTTTCCCTTCTTCAGATGCATAAACCACACCAGTAAAATCATCAAATAATGCATGGTCATTGTAAAATTGGCAGGCATCTTGCGTAATCGGATCTAACAGTCTCCCTAAAGAAGACCATGTCTTTCCATAGAC
>NZ_JAWRYM010001304.1:0-232 GCF_046534555.1 Bacillus sp. SIMBA_074
GTGCGCACGCCTTCCTGCGCACGCCCCACGCCTTCGGTTGCCTGGTAGGTCTGCCGGTTGGACAGGAAAATGCCGATCGCCGCACCGACCACCAGCAGGCCCAGCACCAGCGCGATCATCAGTTCGATCAGGCTGAAGCCCTGCTGGCGACCCAGGCGCCGCCCCGACCGCTTCGCGAATGCCACCACCGTCATAGCTGCACCTTGGTACGGAAAGTCTCTTGGTTGCTGCC
>NZ_JAWRYM010001305.1:0-232 GCF_046534555.1 Bacillus sp. SIMBA_074
GCGATACGTCGTAAGGCGGGACAGAAAGCCATTGCCCGCGCGGCCAAGGGGTATAGCGCTATGCAGCAAGGGCGCAGCCGTGGCTTTAAGCTCCATAATGGTGCATTGCGCCGTACCGGAGTACGCGGTTGGGTGCAGCGTTTCAGTTTCAGCAGTATGCAGGCCAAGCTGATGGGGATGGTGGTCGCGGCAATAGTGCTGCTTGCCGTGGCTGGAACCGCTGGTGTGTACG
>NZ_JAWRYM010001306.1:0-232 GCF_046534555.1 Bacillus sp. SIMBA_074
GTGCTTGCCCGCCGCGATGGCGAGCAGCGCGTGCTCCAGGTGCTCGCTGTGCGGCGTCGCGACGTAGACGACGTCCACATCGGGGTCGGCCACGAGCGCATCGTAGGAGCCGTGCGCGCGATCCACGCCGTGCGCAGCAGCGAACGCCCGGGCGCGCTCGATCGAGCGGGAGCCGGCAGCCACCACGCGCTGGGTGGTGTGACGGTGCAGGGCGGCGGTGAAGTCGGCCGCG
>NZ_JAWRYM010001307.1:0-232 GCF_046534555.1 Bacillus sp. SIMBA_074
GCTCAAATTTCTACCTGGTCTAGTTAACAGCTTTCCTTTTGCATACAGGCCAGATGATGCTCCACCATCAAGATTCATGGCCGCTTGCAATCCCATTGACTGACAAATGACGGCTAATTGGTTTAACGTAACGTTTGGCACGGTGCCCATCACCAATTGATTATCTGCGGTATAACCGATAAAGGAACGCTGGGCACTCAGTGTTGTCAGCTTTGGGTCCTGCATCCCTTCG
>NZ_JAWRYM010000185.1:0-368 GCF_046534555.1 Bacillus sp. SIMBA_074
TTTGGCATTTGGTTGTTATCCATTATCGGCATCATGTTTGGCATTTGGTTGTTATCCATTATCGGCATCATGTTTGGCATTTGGTTGTTATCCATTATCGGCATTATATTTGGTGGTTGATTGTTATCCATTATTGGCATTATATTTGGTGGTTGATTGTTATCCATTATTGGCATTATATTTGGTGGTTGATTGTTATCCATTATTGGCATTATGTTCGGCACTTGAATATTAGGCGGTATTACTTGCGGGATAATAACACTTTCTTTTGATACGTTTGGTGAGACTATGTTCCCTACATTCTCTTTCTTCACTTGCGGCGACACTATATTCCCTACATTTTCTTTTTTCACTTGCGGCGACACTAT
>NZ_JAWRYM010001308.1:0-232 GCF_046534555.1 Bacillus sp. SIMBA_074
CTCGGGAGCCGCCGGGCCGACGAAGAACGGACGGAAGCCGGTGGGCTGCGACGCCCCCATGGAGACGAAGCTGACGCTCCATCCGGTGCCGGAGTACAGCACGTCGACGGCCTGAGCCGGTCCGCGGTTGTCGAGTTCGACCTTCACGCCGAGGTCCTTCCAGGCGCTGGAGACGAGCTCGGATGCGGCGGAGGTGAACTCCATCTGCAGCAGCTGCACGCTCAGCGGCACG
>NZ_JAWRYM010001309.1:0-232 GCF_046534555.1 Bacillus sp. SIMBA_074
GGCTACTCTGGCGATCCAAGCGAGCATTGGGTTGCTATGCTGCCGCAGAACAGCGAACAGCCGCTTTTCCTCGTCAGAACTCAGGCGGCGGTTACGCCCTTCTCCTGGGCTAGGCTTGCGAATGTTCTGGACGGGATTATAGGTAAGTCCCAGCCCCCACTCCTGTATGGCAACGGTGTAAAGGTGTCCAAGTAAGGCAAGCTCCAGGCGCACGGTATTAGGGCTGATAAGC
>NZ_JAWRYM010001310.1:0-232 GCF_046534555.1 Bacillus sp. SIMBA_074
GGTAATTCAGACGCTCTTCGAAGCCAACATGAATCATTTAAAATATGTGCCCTATTATCCGGGAGTGGAGCTGCTACATGACGAATACCGCTACGCGATTACATTTGGTACACCGGATGTGATGCCGCGGTATTCAGTAGAACTGATAGACATCGGAATTCGGCATATCCATATTCATGATTTGATTGTACTGGGGCGTAAGGTCGGGATTCCAGTGGAACGTGAAAAAGAG
>NZ_JAWRYM010001311.1:0-232 GCF_046534555.1 Bacillus sp. SIMBA_074
CCGTGCGATAGGAGTGTTCCGCGGCGCCCGGCGGCAGTGTGATCACGATCGCGTCGACGACGGGAAGCGGGGTCGTGAGCGGCCGCGCGAGATCACCGCGGATGCCGACCACGCCGGCGGGCAGCTCCCCGTCACTCCGCCGCAGAGCGAAGACCTCAGCGCCGTCGTTGAGAAGTCGGGGTGCGAGGCGCGCGCCGAGCTTGCCGAATCCGACCAGGAGTGTGCGCCGCGG
>NZ_JAWRYM010001312.1:0-232 GCF_046534555.1 Bacillus sp. SIMBA_074
CGAGTACCTGATGTTCCTGTCGGAGGGATGCGGTGGCCGCCCGATGGTCGGGCACTCCGCCGACGGGCTGGACTGGCGGTTCGCCGAGCAGCCGTACCTCGACCTGTCGACGCTCGGCGGCTCGCTCTACGAGGTGGCCTGCGCGGCCGTCGACGGCGACCGCCTGGTGCTCGACTTCTTCTACGCGGACGAGCACGGCGACTTCGCCGCAGCCCAGGCGCTCTACGACCGG
>NZ_JAWRYM010001313.1:0-232 GCF_046534555.1 Bacillus sp. SIMBA_074
TGATCCGAATGAACGGACAGGAATGGGCTGGCTCGTATCTAGCTGTGCAATTCCGTATAAAAAAGTGCTCTCTGCGGGGACGATGGCAGAAGTATTTCAACTGATGGAATCCCAGACACCGGATGTGATCTGCCTCGAATTGGATATGATCGGAAAAGGTCAATGGGAGCGGCTCAAGCTGTTGGTGGAGCAGTATAAGCCTACAGTACTGGTTACGACAGCAGAAGCTACC
>NZ_JAWRYM010001314.1:0-232 GCF_046534555.1 Bacillus sp. SIMBA_074
GTGCCTGTTCCTACGACGCGCAACGTTTTAAAACAAAGAAAGGTAGCAAGGTGTAGGACCGTTTGAATCTTCATGGTAGCAATCTATATGGTGAAAAATGAAATGTATGGCTGAGTAGTTAAAAAACAAGCTCATAAAAAATAGCTTGTTTTTTATGCCTTAAGTCTTCGTTTCCTATTATTTATGTAATGAAGGGAGGAGAGAAAGCTGGAAGAGTGGATCGGGGTGATAG
>NZ_JAWRYM010001315.1:0-232 GCF_046534555.1 Bacillus sp. SIMBA_074
CAGCAGGATAGCTTGCATTAATGGCAACAATGTCCAAACTCTCATCTAATATGGCCTTTCGGAAAACCATTCTTCCAATTCTCCCAAATCCGTTAATTGCTATTCTTGAATTCATTGTTCGGACCCTCCTGAAAATATTAATGTTATACTTATTACCTCTCACATGTAATTAGTATAACATAATTCATTGGAATTGTGCTAATAAAAATGCGGATTGTTTTATTTTTTCAAC
>NZ_JAWRYM010001316.1:0-231 GCF_046534555.1 Bacillus sp. SIMBA_074
GTCTTATTGATGATGTCAGCGCACTGCTGCTGCGTTTCGGGATTGTGACACGAATTCGTCATGTAATATCGGGAGAAGGGGGAGGATGGTATACCGCAGATGTATCTGGAAGTGATCAACAGCAGCGCTTTGCACAGCGAATTGGAGCGTTTGGGCATCAGGAGGCAGCGCTAGAGCCGCTTAAAGTGGCGGCTGTCGTGGCTAACACTAATATCGACACTTTGCCTCAAG
>NZ_JAWRYM010000030.1:0-65193 GCF_046534555.1 Bacillus sp. SIMBA_074
CTAGGTCCGGTAGCACCAGTAGCGCCCGTGTTACCTCTAGGTCCGGTAGCACCAGTAGCGCCCGTGTTACCTCTAGGACCAGTGGAACCAGTAGCGCCCGTGTTACCTCTAGGACCAGTGGAACCAGTAGCGCCCGTGTTACCTCTAGGTCCGGTAGCACCAGTAGCGCCCGTGTTACCTCTAGGTCCAGTAGGTCCAGTAGGTCCTCTGCCGAACGAAGCTGAATTAACTAGAGTAGTTTGTAACTCTGCAATTAATTTAAGGAGTTCTTGGAGTGTACAAGGATCAATTCGGAATAACTTTGTAATGTAAAGTAAATAATTAATTAAAATTTGAAGTTCAACAAATACAGCACTTGCTACGAAGGTTGGATTTTTTAATATAGTTATTAAGTTTTTAATGATGGCTAATCCTTGTGCTTTCAGAGCGGAAGTAGTGTCTAGTGAACAGATGAATTTGCTTAGTAGGTGCAATGTATCTATTAGATCCTCAATGTTTTTGGGAGATGGATTGGCGAAAAGTTTAGGGATTATTTTTATTAAATCGTTAATGATTGCACGGAATGTCCTAATTTGCGCTTTAGTAATTGGAATTGTTGGGGTAGTTGGAATTCGTCCAGCGCTAGTTGGAAAGCAGGGATTGGAGTGTTTATTTTGATTGTCGTTAAAGCGAGACATTAAATCTCTCCTTTCTAATAAGAATGTGAACGAAACTCATCATAGTAGATGCAGGGAATAGCTAAATGGTCATAGTGAAATTGATTGTTTTGAGAAAAAAATAAAAAAACGCCTTATTATAGGGCGTTTTTTTTATTTTCAGCATATTGATAATATCGCTTTAGTGAAATTTTTGATTTGAAGCCAACTAATTTTATGATCTCTGGCTCTGGGGTTTGTTTTTTTATTAGGCGTAAAATAAATGTGTTCCGGAAATGTTGTCCAGAAATGCCTTTACGTAAATTCGCTCTTGCTACTTCAAGTCGGATCATTTTTTGGATAGCGATTTCTGTTAGTGCTTTTGGTGCATCGTTTTCGTATACCCATCTGTATGTTCCGCGGTTAAAATCGAATGCAACAAACAACGGGTCATTACTATGGTATTTAGGACGAACTGGTTCTGGAATACTTTTATAATATGTGTACAGTTGTTTTTTGTCTTCGATTGCTAATGTGATTGTTCTTTCTACTCCTGCGGTTGCTGGAATAGAAAGTGTATTAGTTTCAAAATGAACGTGATGCATAGTTAATGCTGTAAGCTCTTGTAAGGATAGTCCGTAGTCGATTAATATACTTAAAATGGCGATATTACGATCCATTAATAATGGACGAACGGGACGTTGTTTTTCTGAAAGTCCTTCTAATGAAGTGACTATATGCTTTAATCTTTTTTCTTCATCGGATGAAATGAAATCTTCATTACGCAATGCACGGTTTGGTTGAATAGTAATTTCCATATCATTCAATGGATTTGGAATGTTAAGAAAATGATGCATTCTATTTAATACAATAAATACACGATGCATTGTTTTCTCAGAGTAGTGTCGATTCTTTTTTAAGTCTGAAAAGTAATCTTCATAGTCTTTTGTACAAAGTGTTGCCCATATATTACTGGAAGGGAGCTTTTTGTTTTTTTCTAACCAATGTCCAAAATCTTCAATGTCATAAACATAACGTTTAATGGTTGAAGACTTTCGGCCTTTATTCAATAAAAAAATAGAAAAGGCTTGTATTGTATCATGGAATTCCGTTGTTTCCATAGTCCCACCACCTTGATTATTTCTTATATTATAGCAAACTTTTCTGAAAATAGGCATTTGCAAGAGGGACTGGAATAATAATATTTGGTGAGTGGATAAAATGAGGTGATTGTATGGAACAATCGATGCGTAAGAAAAATAACAATCAAATTAATATTGTATTAAACCATCGAAAGAAAATTTCGTTACCGGCATCAGAAAATAAAACGGTAATTTCAAGTGAAACCACTACTAAACATGAGATGTTGCAGAGAATTGAAGAAGAGATGGGAAAGCTTGTTGGGATGGATGAAATAAAAAAGATAATAAAAGAAATTTATGCTTGGATTTATGTAAATAAAAAAAGACAAGAGATGGGGTTGAAATCTGAGAAGCAAGTGCTTCACATGTTATTTAGGGGGAATCCCGGTACTGGGAAGACAACCGTTGCTAGAATGATAGGGAAATTGTTGTTTGAGATGAATATTTTATCGAAGGGGCATTTAGTTGAAGCGGAACGTGCTGATCTTGTGGGGGAGTATATCGGTCATACAGCGCAAAAGACGAGAGATTTAATAAAAAAGGCCATGGGAGGTATTTTGTTTATTGATGAGGCGTATTCTTTAGCGCGGGGGGGAGAGAAGGATTTTGGGAAGGAAGCTATTGATACACTTGTGAAGCATATGGAAGATAAGCAGCACGGTTTTGTATTAATTTTAGCTGGATATTCAAGAGAGATGAATCATTTTCTTTCATTAAATCCAGGGTTACAATCTCGTTTTCCGTTTATTATTGAATTTGCGGATTACTCGGTAAATCAGCTGTTGGAAATTGGAAAGAGAATGTATGAGGAGCGTGAATATCAGTTATCTAAAGAAGCGGAGTGGAAATTTCGAGATCATTTACATGCGGTAAAGTATTCGTCGCAAATTACATCGTTTAGTAATGGGCGATACGTACGGAATATTGTTGAAAAATCGATTCGTACACAAGCTATGCGATTGTTACAAGAGGATACGTATGATAAATATGATTTAATTGGGATATCAAGTATGGATTTAATGCTTGAAGAGGAGACGCACAGTACGTAAACTGTGCGTCTGTTTTTATGCATAAGTTCGTTTACTCTTTTTTTGCTTTTTCTTGGTGAGTTTTATGAAGACGTTCCATTTTAGCGCTCTTTTCGTGCGCTGAATTTGGATCATGTCCAAATTGGTTTACTGAGCTTTTTTGAGCTCCTTTATTAACATGGTTTGTCATTTGCATTCACCTCGCTTTAAAAATTAGTATAAACATTATGTAAAGAAAAACTCGTTAGAAAAGAAAAACCTCTTTACGATATGTAAAGAGGTTAGATTGCTATTTATGCATTGAGCGCTCCTTTGTATCGATGCGTCTATGTGGTAAATGCCATTTGTAATGAATAGAAACCATGCGGAAGCAAACAATTAAAATGAATAAGGTGTATAGAGCCCAATCGCTAACGATGACTTTAGCGCCAATCAAAAAACCGGCTAAAATCGTCCAAAACGCATATACATCAGCTCGAAGGACGAGAGGTTTTCTACGTGCTAAAAGATCACGAATAATACCGCCGCCAATGCCAGTTAAAACAGCAGCTACAATTGTAGCGCTAATTGGTAAATTTAATTTTTGGGCGTATAGAGCTCCTTGTACGGCGAACGCTGATAAGCCGATGGCATCTGTGATGTTTTCCCACTTTTTCCAATGCTTAATTAATTTATTAGGAAAAAGAAAAATGATCGTCATTGATAATAGTGCGATTTGGAATAACATGTCTTGTTGCCAAAACGCGACGATTGGATAACCGATTAATAAATTACGAAGGGCACCTCCCCCAAATGCGGTTGCCATTCCTAAAATATATACCCCGAAAATATCATAATCCTCTTCCATTGCAACAATTGCTCCGCTTAGTGCGAAAGCGATTGTGCCTATGATGCTAAAAATCTCCCATGCCATGAATTTTCTCCCCCGCTAACTAGATGAAATGTGCTTCCTCTGCTATTATATTAGAAGGTTTAAATTTCGAAAAGGATGAGTGAACATATTTGATGGAAGAAAAAGAAAAAATCATATTAGTTGGTTGTCAATTGCCACAAGATGATGATGAAAAATTTATGCATTCCATGAAAGAGCTTGCATCGCTAGCGAAAACTGCGCGAGCGGAAGTGTTAGTATCAACGACGCAAAAGCGCCCGAAGTTTCATCCGGCGACTTATATAGGAAAAGGTAAACTAGAAGAGCTTGCAGCGTTGACGGAAGAATTAGAACCAGCTGTTATTGTTTTTAATAATGAGTTAACACCAAGTCAAATTCGGAATTTATCTTCAGTATTAGATGCGAGAGTGATTGACCGAACGCAGTTAATACTAGATATTTTTGCGCAACGTGCGAAATCGAGAGAGGGTAAGCTTCAAGTAGAATTAGCTCAATTGCAATATACAATGCCGCGCCTTATGGGACAAGGTCTTGCTTTATCACGTCTTGGTGGTGGAATTGGTACAAGGGGACCAGGAGAGACGAAGCTTGAGACGGATCGTCGTCATATTCGATCTCGTATTGATGAAATAAAGAGACAACTTGCGGTTGTTGTGGAGCATCGAAAGAGATATCGTGAGAGAAGAAAAGATAATAAAGTGTTTCAAGTTGCGTTAATTGGGTATACAAATGCAGGAAAATCTACGTTGTTTAATAGATTAACGGAAGCTGATACGTTTGAAGAAAACTTATTGTTTGCAACGCTAGATCCGACGACAAGAAAGATGCCGTTACCTTCTGGTTATACAGTGCTTTTGACTGATACGGTTGGTTTTATACAAGATTTACCTACGTCACTAATTGCTGCTTTTCGATCTACGTTAGAAGAAGCTGGGGAAGCGGATGTTATTTTACATGTTGTTGATTCTGCAGATCCTAATTATGTAGGGCATGAGCAGACAGTAAAACAATTATTGTCGGACCTTGAAATTAATCGTATTCCTATTATTACGTTATATAATAAAAAAGATAAATTGCATCAAAACTTCATTCCATTTCCGAAAAGTGATTTCTTAATGACTAGTGCTTTTGAAGAAAGTGATTTATTGCGTATAAAAGAAGCGCTAGAAACGAAGATGAAGGAAGAAATGGATGATTATCAAGTGGAAATCCCTCCGAGTGAAGGTAGGTTATTAACGCTTTTAAAGACAGAAACAATATTAACTAAAATTGAGTTTCTAGAAGATAAATTTGTATATGATTGTACAGGGTATATATTTGCTCATTCATCGCTTAAGGGGCAATTAAAGAGATTTTTAGTGGAAGAAGGAGAAAATAATGTTTGATCGTTTGAAAAATGGAGAAAAAATTGCTCCAATTGTAAAAGAAGTAGAAAGTCAAATTATAGAAGTACATAAACATGTGGATGAAGTGATTGAGAGTAACCAATTTCGTGTATTAGAAAGTTTTCGTAAACACAAAATTAGCGATTCGCATTTTATTCCGACGACAGGTTATGGTTATGATGATATTGGTCGTGACACGTTAGAAAAAGTATATGCTGATGTATTTGGGGCAGAAGCGGGTCTTGTTCGTCCACAAATTATTTCAGGCACTCACGCAATTTCGACAGCTCTATTCGGTATTTTACGTCCAGGAGATGAACTGCTATACATAACAGGAAAACCATATGATACGTTAGAAGAAATCGTTGGTGTACGCGGAAAAGGTGTAGGTTCATTTAAAGAATATAATATTGGCTATAACGCAGTTCCGTTAACTGAAGAGGGATTTGTAGACTTTGAAGCTGTTGCAGCTGCGATCCATAATAATACGAAGATGATTGGTATTCAGCGTTCAAAAGGATATGCTACTCGTCCGTCGTTTACTGTTTCACAAATTAAAGAGATGATTGCGTTTGTGAAAGAGATTAAACCTGATGTTGTTGTATTTGTAGATAACTGCTATGGCGAATTTATTGAAGAAGAAGAGCCATGTCATGTTGGTGCGGACTTAATGGCAGGCTCTCTTATTAAGAATCCTGGCGGTGGAATTGTTAAAACTGGTGGTTACATTGTTGGTAAAGAGCAGTATGTTGAAGCGTGTGCATATCGTCTAACATCTCCAGGAATCGGTGCGGAAGCAGGGGCATCTTTATACAGTTTGCAAGAAATGTATCAAGGTTTCTTCTTAGCGCCGCATGTAGCGGGACAAGCGCTAAAAGGTGCGATTTTTACAGCTGCATTTTTAGAAAAGTTAGGGATGAATACATCACCAGCTTGGAATGCACCAAGAACAGATTTAATTCAGTCTGTTCAATTTGATGATAAAGATCGTATGATTGCGTTCTGTCAAGCGATTCAATATGCATCTCCAATTAATTCTCATTTCACTCCATATGCAAACTATATGCCGGGTTATGAAGATGATGTAATTATGGCTGCGGGGACGTTTATTCAAGGTGCAAGTATTGAGCTGTCGGCTGATGGTCCGATTCGTCCGCCTTATGTTGCTTACGTGCAAGGTGGGTTAACTTATTCGCATGTAAAGATTGCGATTTGTTCTGCGATTGATGCGTTAATTGAAAAAAAACTATTAACAATTTCTTAAAGGAAAGCTGTCGATTTCGGCAGCTTTTTTCGTGTGAAAGTAATGATTTGTGCCATTAGAAAAAAAATGAAAAAATTCACAAAAAAATCATGTAAGAAAAGCTAACATCTATTGACACTAAACATAACATGGTATAAAATGAGAAACAGTTAAGGCGAAGGAGGAACTGAAACAATGAAAGAAGATAGACGTTCTGCTCCGCTGTTTCCAATTGGTATTGTAATGGATTTAACACAATTATCTGCACGTCAAATTCGCTACTATGAAGAGCATAATCTTATTTTTCCAACCCGTACAAAAGGGAATCGTAGATTATTTTCATTTAACGATGTAGATAAATTGTTGGAAATTAAAGATTTGTTAGATCAAGGCTTAAATATGGCCGGAATTAAACAAGTATTGCAAATGAAAGAAAATCAAACAGAAGCAGTGAAAGTAAAAGAAGAAACGAAAGAAATTTCAAAATCCGAGCTTCGCAAAATTCTTCGAGATGAACTACAACATACAGGTAGATTTAATCGGACCTCATTGCGACAAGGTGACATTTCAAGGTTTTTTCACTAAAGATAACTGATTCTGAAGGTGTTTAGAGGGACTAAGGAGGAATTTATAATGGCTAGGTACACAAAAGAAGATATTTTCCGTTTGGCGAAAGAAGAGAATGTAAAGTATATCCGTCTGCAATTTACGGACCTTTTAGGGGTAATTAAAAACGTAGAAATTCCAGTGAGCCAATTAACAAAAGCTCTTGATAACAAAATGATGTTTGATGGATCTTCTATTGAAGGTTTCGTACGTATTGAAGAATCTGATATGTATTTATATCCGGATTTAGATACTTGGGTAATTTTCCCTTGGACAGCTGAAAAAGGTAAAGTAGCTCGTTTAATCTGTGATATTTACAATGCTGATGGTACTCCATTTGATGGCGATCCACGTAACAACTTAAAGCGTGTGTTAAAAGAAATGGAAGCATTAGGATTCTCAGATTTCAATCTTGGACCAGAGCCAGAATTCTTCCTATTTAAAGTTGATGAAAAAGGAAATCCAACACTGGAATTGAACGATAACGGTGGATACTTCGACCTTGCGCCGATGGATCTAGGGGAAAACTGTCGTCGTGATATCGTTCTTGAACTTGAAGAAATGGGCTTTGAAATTGAAGCATCTCACCATGAGGTTGCGCCAGGTCAACATGAAATTGACTTTAAATATGCAAATGCAATTCGCTCATGTGATGACATTCAAACATTCAAGCTTGTTGTAAGAACGATTGCTCGTAAACATGGTTTACACGCAACATTTATGCCGAAACCATTATACGGTGTGAACGGTTCAGGTATGCACTGTAACTTATCACTATTTAAAAATGGTGAGAACGTATTCTTCGATCAAAACGGTGATTTACAATTAAGTGATGATGCTCGTCACTTCATCGCAGGTATTTTAAAACATGCGCCAGCATTTACAGCGGTAGCAAACCCAACTGTAAACTCTTACAAGCGTTTAGTACCTGGATATGAAGCTCCATGTTACGTAGCATGGTCTGCACAAAACCGTAGTCCATTAGTGCGTATCCCTGCATCTCGTGGTATTAGTACACGCGTAGAAGTACGTAGTGTTGACCCAGCTGCGAACCCGTATTTAGTAATGGCTACATTATTAGCAGCAGGTCTTGATGGAATTAAAAATAAATTAACTCCACCAGCTGCAGTAGACCGTAACATCTACGTAATGACAAAAGAAGAGCGTGAAGAAGCAGGTATCGTTGACTTACCAGCAACATTAGCGCAAGCGTTAGTTACTTTACAATCTAATGAAATCGTATGTGGCGCATTAGGTGATCATTTACTTGAGCACTTCATTGAAGCAAAAGAAATTGAGTGGGATATTTTCCGCACGCAAGTTCACCAATGGGAACGCGACCAATATATGTCTCTATACTAAGAGAGAAAAAAGCCCTAATACTACGGTATTAGGGCTTTTTTTATTTATGGGCAAATATAAAGGCTTGTGAAATGAATTGGATGGGTGCCCGCAAAAAGTCATGTGGATTATTTAAAATGCGTGCTAGCTATGAATGAAAATGTGGAAGTTGAAATATGGTGTGGATGTATTTAATTCGAAAATTAAGTATTGAAAAATATAGTACCTTGCAATAAACAATACTAAGTGGTATATTATGGATAAAATAGCTACCGTTTATTGAACAGTACTAAAATGAGAAAGGGGGATTGTCCTTGAACGTTCAGTTTAAAAAAGGAGTGTTAGAACTGTGTGTATTGGCACTTGTAAAACGTAAGGATTGTTATGGATATGAACTTGTTCAGCAAATCTCTAATAAATTTTTAATATCGGAAGGTTCTGTATATCCGTTATTACGTCGTTTAACGAAAGAGGGATATTTTCAAACGTATTTAAAAGAATCCACGGAAGGACCGCCCCGTAAATATTATCAACTAACAGAGCAAGGAGAGATGCAACTTACTTTATTAGTAACAGAGTGGCGTGATTTTGCTAAAGGTGTTCAAGAAATTATTGAAGGGGTGGAATGGGATGAGTAAAGAGCAGTTTCTTAAAGAATTATCAAGTCATCTTAGAAAGTTACCAGAAGAAGAGCGACAAGATATTTTATTTGATTATGAAGAGCACTTTCAGTTTGGGATGGAAGAGGGGAAAACTGAATCAGAAATAATAAAGGGACTTGGCTCTCCGAAAGTAATTGCGAAAGACTTACTTGCGATGTATCGATTTGATGAAATGAAAAAAGATCCGTCGACTTCAAATGTGACAAGAGCTGTCATGGCAGCGGTTGGACTTAGTTTGTTTAATTTTATTATTGTGTTAGGCCCTTTAGTTGCAATTATAGCTTTTATATTTTCCTTTTGGGTCGGTGGGATTGCTAGTGTAGTGACGCCATTTTTCGTTATTGTAAAAGTATTTATGGGCACTTTTATATGGTTGGACCTTTTCGTTAGTATAACGTTTGTCGGAGTAGGTTTGTTGTTATGTATTGTAGCTTATTATAGTACGAAGTGGTTTAAAAGATTATGTGTACGCTATGTAGTCTGGAACTTCAAAATGATAAAAGGGGAGTAGATGATGAAAAAGATATTATTAGTAGCTATCGCTTGTATCATTATTGGAGTAATAGGGATTTCACAAACATATGAAAAAGCAGTACAAACTGCAGAAAAAGGAGATAAAGAGAACGTAATTAAAAACGAAATGCTAAAAAATGTAGAAGTTAAGTTAGATGCAGGGGATATTGTTGTCCAAAAATCTCCTGATTCCTCTTTTTATGTAAAGCAAAAAGGAGACGTAAGTAAACAGGAGATTCGTATTGCTGAAGATGGTGATACATTAAAAATCATAGGGGAAATAGAAAAAGGTGTTTCATTTGATTTTTCATTTTACAATTTCGGATTTCAAACGCCTACATTGACTATATTAGTACCTGAACGTTCTTATCAAGAGATAAAAGTAAATTCATCCGCTGGACAAATAGAAATAAGTAATGTGAAAAGTGACCGCGTAAGTGTTGAAACACTCGCCGGAGAAGTGGATTTGAAACATGTAACAGCAAAGAGTGTGGAGGGGTCTACAAAAGCTGGTGAGGTGAATTTTAAAAAAGTAATAGGGAAAGTAACAGCAAAAACGGCTAGTGGGGATATAGATATTATTGATCATGATTCTAAATATGATTTAGAGGTAAGTTCAACTGCTGGAGATGTAGATATTACTTTATTGGAAAAACCACAAGATGCAGTTATAACTGGGCAAACTGCTGCTGGAGACGTGACAATTTTTAATGAAGACAATAAAAATATAACGATTGGTAATGGTAGTAAAAAGATTAGCGGTAAAACCGCTGCTGGAGATGTTACTATTGAAACGCGTTAATAATTAATGAAACGCATTCTTTTGAATGAACGGAAATCTATCAAAATATAAAAAGAAGATAATTCCCTATATAAATAAGGGAATTATCTTCTTTTTATTATTTTTAATGTAAATCACGATATACGCCAATTACTTTTCCAATAACTGACACTTGTTTTAAAATAATAGGTTCTAGTGAAGAGTTTTCCGGTTGTAGACGGAAATGATCTTTTTCTTTATAGAAACGTTTAACAGTTGCTTCGTTATCTTCTGTTAAAGCAACTACAATTTCACCGTTGTATGCAGACTGTTGTTGGCGAACAACAACTAAATCACCATCAAAGATACCGGCTTCAATCATGCTATCTCCAGAAATGCGTAACATAAACACTTGATCTGCTCCAGCAACGATACTAGCTGGAAGTGGGAAGTGATCTTCTACACTTTCGACTGCTGTAATCGGTAAACCGGCAGTAACTTTTCCGATGATTGGAACTTGAATAACAGATTGTGTTTCCGTTCGGTTGTCACCTAAAATTTCAATTGCGCGTGGTTTTGTTGGATCGCGTCGAATATATCCCTTTTCTTCTAGTCGTGATAAATGTCCGTGCACTGTAGAACTAGAAGCAAGGCCGACTGCTTGACCGATTTCACGTACGGAAGGTGGATATCCTTTTTCTTGTACTTTTAGCTTAATAAAGTCGAGAATGTCTTGCTGGCGTTTCGTTAACTTTTCCATGTTTTCTAACACCTCGTTTTCTTTCATTTTTCTTATTATTAAGTATAACATGCGAAAAAACATTCTACAAACATAAGTTCGAACGAAAGGCAAATTTATGATACACTATAAGGAAAATATAGTGAGAAAGAAGGGTTCAAAATGAATGCAATTATTTATGCACGTGTGAGCACAACAAAAGAAGAACAGGAAACATCATTATTGCGTCAAAAAGATGAATTATTGCATTTAGCTGAGCGCTATCAAATGGATGTTACAAAGGTAATTGAGGAGCAGGCTAGCGGTTATACAATTGAACGTGATGGCATATTAGAAGTGCTAGATACAATTCGAGATGAACAAGTTGATGTACTACTTATACAAGATGAAACGCGTCTTGGTAGAGGAAATGCAAAGATTGCATTAATGCATTGTTTACATAAAGAGGGGATAAAAGTTTATACGCACACGCATAGTGGTGAATTACAGCTTTCAGATTCTGATTCGATGGTGCTAAATATAATTGGGATCGTTGAAGAGTATCAAAGAAAGATCCACAATTTAAAAATTAAACGTGGCATGCAAAGAGCAGTGGAGAAAGGATTTCGTCCAGAAAATAATTTGAAAAATCGTCATTTAAGCGTAGGACGTGAGAAAAAAGAAGTGCCAATTGAGGAAATTGTACGTTTGCGCCGGAATGAATTAACTTTTGAAGAAATTGCAGCAACACTTCGTGGTTTTGGTCATGATGTTTCAAAAGCAACTGTACATCGAAGGTATGTAGAATATACAAAGCAATTGCTTGATAAAGAGGACTAACTATTGTATGATAATAATCAGTTTTGAGTAGAAGGGGGATTCGAGATGCCAAGTCAAGAACTCATTGAACGCATTAACTTCTTAGCGAAAAAAGCAAAAGCTGAAGGCTTAACTGAAGAAGAACAACGTGAGCGCCAATCGCTTCGTGAACAATATTTAAAAGGATTTCGTCAAAATATGTTAAACGAATTAAAAGGAATTAAAGTCGTTAACGAAGAAGGCACGGACGTTACACCGGCGAAATTAAAAGCTTTAAAAAAGCAGGATAATGCAAAATTAAATTAAAAGATGGGCATAGCCCATCTTTTTTTATTTGTTAAAATTGTTATTTAATAACTTTCCAGTTTTCATTTTTTGTTGCTTCTATCTTTTTATGCTTCAATATATAGTTAGCGATAAGTTCAGACATATCTGTTGGTATGTCTTTTACTACTGGTTTATTTTGAAACATAAAGAAGTTCCCGCCACCGCTTGCACGATAATTATTCATAACAACGTCATATTCTTCATTCATATTAAGAGGAGCGCCTTTATACTGCAAAGACTCTACTCTCTCTCCAATTGGTTTTGAAATGTTTAATACATACGAAATCCCTTCCCACATATCGTAATTATAGTGTTGTGGTTTTGGTTCTATATAGGTAGGGTTTACGATGATGGTTCCATCTGCTTTTAATGTGAAATAAGAAGCAGAGAGTTCGAGAGCATCTTTTATATCCGCTCCGGTTATTCTAATTACTTTTAATGTATTTGGATAAATATAATTAGAAACGATGTCACGCATTGTTACATGTTTCGGGAAACCTGGAGATGTATTATGAAACAAACTTGTACAAGAAATTGAAACATTAGCTATATCCATCTGTATTTTATTTATGAATTCAATAAAAGGATGGTCTTGCAAACGTGTTTGCATAGCATCGGAAATTTGCATATCCCCATAAATTATTCCAATAGGTTTATCAAGCCAATTTTGTGTTTTCTCTTCATAATTGGCAACCAAGGAAAGAACATCTTGGTCTGCCACAATTCCTTGTACAGGCAATAACTCTGAATAACTCTCTTTTTTCACCCATTTTTGTTCTGCTTTTTCGAATGTTACTGTTACTTTTCCAACTGAGTGTCCATTGCATCCGGTCTGTAAAATTGTTACACCATTAATCACGGTGTGAGCGATTTCTCGGTGTTGGTGGCCTGTTAGTAAAATATCTATGCCTTCAATTTCATGGCACATTGCATATCCTTGGTTTTCACCTGTTAAAACTTCAGTCGGTACTCCGGTTTGTAAATCACGTTCAAATCCCCCGTGATAGGCTACGACTAGTAAATCTGGTTTTTCATGTTTATGGATGTAAGAAACCCATTTTTTTGTTGTTTCAAATGCATCTTCAAATTGTAAATCTTTAATATGATGTGCTTGTTCCCAATGGGGGATGTAATGCGTTGTCACCCCTAAAATAGCAATTTTTATATTTGATTCAATATGTTTTATTATATATGGTTTCCCGAAATAAGGTTCTTTTCTGTTTTTATCTAAAATGTTTGCTGATAGATAAGGGGAATTTGCAGTAGTCACAGCATTATTTAATATATCCATTCCGTAATTAAATTCATGATTTCCGATAATTGCAATGTCATACTCTAAGTAGTTGGCTAATAAGGACATTGGGTTTTCCATATCTTTTTCGTATGTAGCGTAATGATAAGTAAATGGTGTTCCTTGAATGAAGTCCCCGTTATCAATCAGAAGAACGTTTGCATTTTGAGAACGTTCTTTTTTTATGAGAGTAGAAATTTTAGCTAAACCAATTTCTGCTTTGGAGTTATCTTGGTAGTGAATTGGATACACAGTACCATGTACATCGCTTGTTAATAAAATATTTAAAGTTACAATTTGATTTTGATTCAACGCCATTCACCTTTTCTATAGTTATCTTTCAATTAATCATATCAAATATATGAAAAGAATTTTAATGTGAATGTATAGAATGTGTAAAGATTCTGTAAATAAGCAATTGTTTGTAAAAATATGTGATATATTTCTTCATGTTTATGGAAGGTTATTTTATAACAACGAAAAATGGAGGCATTAACATGTTGAAAAAAGTTTTTGCAATGAGCACAACAGTTGTACTAGCAGCGGGATTATTAAGTGGGTGTGGAACGAAGGAATCAAGTGCAAGTAAAAATGAAGATACGAAAAAAGGTTATGTACCGAAGACGCTAAATGTTCAATTTGTTCCTTCTCAAAATGCAGATACGTTAGAGGCGAAGGCAAAACCATTGGAAAAGCTATTAAGTGATAAATTAAACATTCCGGTAAAAGTTAGTATTTCAACGAATTACAATACAATTGTAGAAGCGATGGCATCTAAGCAAGTAGATGTAGGATTTTTACCTCCAACAGCGTATGTGTTAGCGCATGAGAAAAAGGCTGCAAACGTAATTTTACAGGCGCAACGTTTTGGGGTAGATGATGAAACTGGAGCTCCCACAAAGGATTTAGTAGATGTTTATAAATCAGAGTTTGTTGTTAAGAAAGATTCTAATATTAATAGTGTAAAAGATTTAAAAGGTAAAAAAATTGGCTATCAAGATGTAACATCATCAGCGGGTTATGTATGGCCTGCGGCTGTATTGTTAAAAGAGGGAATCGATCCGTTAAAGGATGTGAAACCTGTTACATTAAAAGGTCATGATCAGTCACTTATTGCTCTTTTAAATGGTGATGTAGATGCAGCTGTTGTATTCCAAGATGCTCGCAATATTGTAAAAAAAGATTATCCGAATATATTCGATCAAACGAAAATAGTAAAATTTACGGAGAAAATTCCAAACGATACGATTTCTGTACGTTCTGATTTAGATGCAGAGTGGAGCAAGAAATTACAGGATGCTTTCATTGAAATAGGAAAGAATGAGGAAGGGCACAAAATCATTAAAGAGGTATACTCACATGAAGGATACGTTAAATCTGATGATAGTAAATTTGATATCGTTCGTGAATATGGAAAGAAAGTGAAAACGCAATAATACATATGGAAATGGCGACTAACTGGAAAGTGTGTGATTTCAGTTAGTTTGCCGTTTTTCAGTTATTGATAATACATAGAAGGTAGGTAAGATGTGTGATAGAGTTTCGAAATGTTTCCAAAGTGTATCCGAATGGTACAAAAGGATTGAATAATATAAACTTGAAAATTCAAAAAGGTGAGTTTGTTGTAATGGTCGGGCTATCCGGTGCTGGAAAATCAACACTTCTCAGATCGGTAAATCGCCTTCATGAAATCACAGAAGGAGAAATCATTATTGAAGGGGAGTCTATTACTGCTGCAAAAGGAAAAGGATTACGACGCATGCGCCGAGATATTGGTATGATTTTTCAAAGCTTTAACCTTGTGAAGCGATCAATGGTACTGAAGAATGTATTAGCTGGGCGGGTTGGATATCATTCTACATTGCGTACAACGTTAGGTCTGTTTCCGAAAGAGGATGTGGAGCTTGCATTCCAGGCGCTGAATAGAGTGAATATCTCAGAAAAAGCATATGCACGAGCTGATGAATTATCAGGGGGACAACAGCAACGTGTATCAATTGCTAGAGCATTGGCACAAGAAGCGAAAATCATATTGGCAGATGAGCCTGTTGCTTCGTTAGATCCTCTGACAACAAAGCAAGTAATGGATGATTTGAAGAAAATTAATGAAGATTTTGGAATTACGACAATTGTAAACTTACATTCTATTGATTTAGCGAGGCAATATGCTACTCGTATTATTGGATTACATGCTGGTGAAATTGTTTTTGATGGATTAGTAGAAGAGGCAACGGATGAAAAATTCGCTGAAATTTATGGGGACGTATCTCAGAAAGGCGCATTATTAGAGGTGGCAGCTAAATGAATGAAGTGACGATATATTCGAAATCGATACCGAAGCCGCCGAGTAAATTGAAACATATGTTAACGGTTATTTTAGTTATTTTACTGTTGTGGGGTAGTAGTGTACAGGTCGACGCATCATTTTCAAAACTAGTAGTTGGTTTTCCGAATATGATGGATTTATTGAAGGAAATGGTGCCACCAGATTGGAGTTATTTTCAAATTATTACAACAGCAATGTTAGATACAATACGTATGGCGATTATTGGAACGACTTTAGGGGCGATTTTAGCCATTCCACTTGCACTATTTGCGGCAAGTAATGTATTTACTAGTGTATTTTTGTACAGTCCAGCTCGATTGATTTTAAATTTTATACGAACAATACCAGATTTATTATTAGCGGCTATTTTTGTAGCGATTTTTGGAATAGGACCACTTCCAGGTATTTTGGCTCTTACTTGTTTCTCCGTTGGACTCGTAGCGAAATTATTGTATGAGTCAATTGAATCAATTGATCCAGGTCCATTAGAAGCAATGACAGCTGTAGGAGCGAATAAGGTGCAATGGATAGTTTATGGGGTCATTCCGCAAGTGAAAGCGCACTTCGTCTCCTATGTACTTTATACATTTGAGGTGAATGTACGTGCAGCAGCTGTTCTAGGTTTAGTAGGAGCAGGTGGGATTGGATTATATTATGATCGTACACTTGGATTTTTACAATATCAACAAACTGCTTCTATTATTATTTATACCCTTGTTGTTGTATTGCTAATTGATTATATAAGTACATTGTTGCGGGAGAAATTATAATGAGTAAAACGATGATAATCATACCAAAACCGAAGAAACTGAGTGTAAATCGCTGGATTATTTTTATAGCACTTACAGTTGTATATGTATGGGCCTTTTCAGGAGTCCCGTTAGAGGGAATAAAGAATACGGCGGGAGAAATTACAAAAGCCATTATGACAGGCGTATTGAACCCAGATTGGTCGTATGTATCTTTGCCAGATGGTGAAGATTTATTACACGGTTTAATTGATACGTTGGCAATTGCGATATTAGGTACATTTATTTCTGCTTTTTTATCTGTTCCATTTGCTTTTTGGGCGGCAACGAATATGAGTAGTGGAAAATTAACTTCAGGAACTGGGAAATTTGTACTTAGTTTTGTTCGTACATTTCCTGAATTAGTTATGGCTCTTTTATTTATAAAAGCTGTTGGTCCAGGCTCTTTTGCCGGAGTTCTAGCTTTAGGGTTACACTCTATCGGAATGTTAGGGAAACTATATTCGGAAGGAATTGAAAATATAGATAAGGGACCGACGGAAGCGTTAATAGCAACGGGTGCAAATCGGTTTCAAATACTTTGGTATGCCGTATTACCACAAGTGTTACCGGATTTTCTATCGTATACGTTATACAGGTTTGAAATTAATGTACGATCCGCTGCGATTTTAGGTGTTATTGGAGCAGGTGGTATTGGTACGCCATTAATTTTTGCACTTAGTTCACGTAATTGGTCTCGTGTGGGAATTATTTTATTAGGTATCATTTTAATGGTAATTATAATTGATTTTATTTCAAGTTCTATTCGTAAGCGGATTATTTAATTTGTTTTAAAAGCATCTAATTCAGATGCTTTTTTGTATTTTTAAAGGTTATCAAAAAAGAGATATATCAGAAATTAGTATATGTGTATAAATATACAGATAATTATCTTTATTTTTAAAATAAAAACAATTAAAAAGTATGTCATATTGAATGCCCATACATTCCCTGAATCACTGTATTTTTTATGAAAAATCAAAAAAACATCAACATATTTGTCGATACATGTTGTATAATCTTGCGTGGGAAGCTATCATATAAATGTATAAAACGTTTACTAACATACGCGAAGGGAAGAATAGCATGTCACATTCAATCGAACAACTTTCTATCAACACGATTCGCACATTATCCATTGATGCGATTGAAAAAGCAAACTCTGGTCACCCAGGAATGCCAATGGGTGCAGCACCAATGGCTTATACATTATGGACTCAATTTATGAAACACAATCCAAATAACCCAACGTGGTTTAACCGCGATCGTTTCGTATTATCTGCAGGTCATGGTTCAATGTTACTATACAGCCTACTTCATCTATCTGGTTATGACTTAACAATGGATGATTTAAAGAACTTCCGTCAATGGGGAAGCAAAACTCCAGGACATCCTGAGTACGGTCACACAGCAGGTGTAGACGCAACAACTGGTCCACTTGGACAAGGTATTGCAACTGCTGTTGGTATGGCGATGGCTGAAAGACATTTAGCGGCTAAATACAACCGTGATGCGTATAATGTAGTAGATCATCATACATACGCTATTTGTGGTGATGGAGATTTAATGGAAGGCGTTTCTGCTGAAGCATCTTCATTAGCTGCTCATTTACAATTAGGTCGTCTTGTAGTACTTTACGATTCAAACGATATTTCATTAGATGGCGATTTAAATCGTTCATTCTCTGAAAGTGTAGAAGATCGTTACAAAGCATACGGGTGGCAAGTAATCCGTGTTGAGGATGGAAACGATATTGAAGCAATCGCAAAAGCAATTGAAGAAGCGAAAGCTGACGAAAAACGCCCAACGCTAATTGAAGTAAGAACGACAATTGGTTTCGGTTCTCCAAACAAATCAGGAAAATCAGCTTCACATGGTTCTCCACTTGGTGCAGACGAAACAAAATTAACGAAAGAAGCATACGCTTGGACTGCTGAACAAGACTTCCATGTAGCAGAAGAAGTATATGACAACTTCCGTAAAACAGTACAAGATGTTGGTGAAACGACGCAAGCTGCGTGGAACACGATGCTCGGTGAATATGCACAAGCATATCCAGAATTAGCAAACGAACTGCAAGCAGCAATGAACGGTCTTCTTCCAGAAGGTTGGGAACAAAGCTTACCAACTTATGAATTAGGATCAAAAGCAGCAACACGTAATTCTTCAGGTGCTGTAATTAATGCAATTGCAGAGTCTGTACCATCATTCTTTGGTGGATCAGCTGACCTTGCTGGTTCTAACAAAACATATATGAATAATGAAAAAGACTTCACAAGAGCTGATTACAGCGGTAAAAACATTTGGTACGGTGTTCGTGAGTTTGCGATGGGTGCAGCAATGAACGGTATTGCACTACATGGCGGTTTAAAAACTTACGGTGGTACGTTCTTCGTATTCTCTGACTACTTACGTCCAGCAATTCGCCTTGCAGCATTAATGCAATTGCCTGTAACGTATGTATTCACACATGATAGTATCGCTGTTGGTGAAGATGGTCCAACACATGAGCCGGTTGAACAATTAGCAGCACTTCGTGCAATGCCAAACGTTTCTGTTATTCGTCCAGCAGACGGTAACGAATCAGTTGCAGCTTGGAGACTAGCTCTAGAATCAACAAAAACACCAACTGCATTAGTGTTAACTCGTCAAGATCTTCCAACATTAGAAGGTGCAAAAGACGATACTTATGAAAAAGTAGCAAAAGGTGCATATGTAGTTTCTGCAAGCAAGAAAGAAACTGCTGATGTAATCTTAATTGCAACTGGATCTGAAGTAAGCTTAGCAATCGAAGCGCAAAAAGCTCTAGCAGCAGACGGCGTTGATGCAGCTGTTGTTAGCATGCCATCTATGGATCGCTTTGAAGCTCAAACTGCTGAGTACAAAGAATCTGTACTACCAAAAGCAGTAACGAAACGTTTCGCAATTGAAATGGGTGCTACAATGGGATGGCACCGTTATGTAGGTCTTGCTGGAGATGTACTAGGTATTGACACATTCGGTGCTTCTGCTCCTGGTGAGAAGATTATGGAAGAGTATGGATTTACTGTAGAGAACGTTGTTCGTAAAGTAAAAGAAATGCTTTAATGATTTTAGAAAAATCTCTCCAGCATGGGGAGATTTTTCTATGTAATTGAGTTTTTTCGACAGGAAAAGTTTTTTCTCTCTCCGTAGTCAGACAATCATTGCAAATCTTCTCTTATATAATGTAGGGAAAAGGTTGTCCAGATCGGGAGGGGAAAAATGAAAACGTATGAATTGTATTTAATTCAAGAGGATATTGCGAAAGCTTACTTTGGTCGTGAATATTTGTTTTTTGATTTATTTGCTCGATTTTCAGAATCTGGGTTCCTTTCGGAGAAGAAAGTATTATATAAACAAATGACGTATATTACGATGCCGTTACAAGTAATGAAAATTCATCATAAATTAGAACAAGCTTTGCGTGTTCTTGGTAAATATGAAAGAACAAATCATACTCATACGCTTTATACAGGAGCCGAATACGGAGAAATAATGGTGAAACCACAATATATTCGAATAAATACTTCTGGAAATGTATCCATGGAAACAACTTTCTTTGAGGTGCTTAGAAAGTGTGAGTTAACATTTTTAGCGATGGATTATGAAAATAAAAAGTACGGTTGGTTAAATCCTCTCAAACAAGTACGAACATATGTGTAAAAAATGTCGAATAGTATCTTGTCTTATTGAAAAGGTTTTAGTACACTGTAAGGTAGACAACATGAAGGAGGAAAAGATATGCCAATGTGGTTAGGTATTCTAGTGGGCGTAGTAGCACTAGTAGCAGGCGTGGCGTTAGGATTTTTCATTGCCCGCAAATACATGATGAATTACTTACAAAAAAATCCACCAATTAACGAACAAATGTTAAAAATGATGATGATGCAAATGGGACAAAAACCTTCCCAAAAGAAAATCAATCAAATGATGAGCGCGATGAACAAGCAACAAACGAAATAAGCGCCAAAGGGCACTCTTACCGAGTGTCCTTTTCTTTTGGTTATAAAACATATTTAAAACTTTCAAATATTCTGTATTTTTGTTACACTGAAAACATCGCTCATTTTAAGGGAGGAGGATAAATATGAAAGTGTTTTTTAATTTAGCTTGGTTTTTTAAGCAAGAAAAACGAGCGTACATAATCGGAATTATTATGTTATTTGGTGTCGCACTTCTTGAACTTGTAGCGCCAAGAGTACTAGGGATTGTAGTAGATGAAATTAATAGTGGAACATTAACGTCTGAAAAATTGTTGAACTGGGTTATTCTATTAGTAGTTGTAGGAATTATGATGTATATATTACGTTACTTATGGCGTATTATGATTTTTGGATCTTCTTTAAAACTAGCTCGTCAACTGCGAAAGAATCTATATGAACATTTTACTAAGATGAGCCCATCTTTTTATCAATCACGTCGCACAGGCGATTTGATGGCACATGCGACAAATGATATTCAGGCGATTCAGCAAACTGCGGGGGCAGGTGTTTTAACACTCGTTGATTCATTAGCTGTTGGAGGATGTGTACTCGTAGCGATGGGATTTACAATTAGTTGGAAGTTAACGTTATTAAGTTTAATTCCGATGCCAATTGTAGCTATTTCTACAAATTATTATGGAACTTTATTGCATAGAAGATTTCATAAGGCACAGCAATCGTTTTCTGAAATCAATGATAAAGTGCAAGAAAGTATGAGTGGGATGAAGGTAATTCGCTCACTTGGACAAGAGAAAGAAGATTTACAAGCGTTTCGGAAAAAATCTGAAGATGTCGTACATAAAAATATGCTAGTTGCACGTATTGACTCGTTATTCGATCCAACGATTTCCCTAATTGTCGGATTTTCATTTTTGATCGCAATTTGTTACGGATCATTATTAGTCGTACGAGGTGAATTAACTGTAGGGGAATTAGTAACATTTACAACGTACTTAGGGACACTTGTATGGCCAATGTTAGCTTTTGGATGGCTATTTAATATTATGGAGCGTGGACGTGCTTCGTATGATCGTGTGGAGAAAATATTTTCACAAACTTCAGATGTAGTGAATAAGGAAAATGCTATACATGCTATAGCAAGTGGTGATGTTTCGTTTGCTGTTGATTCGTTTTCTTATAAAAAGAATGAACTATTAAACTTAAAAGATATTTACTTTAACTTAAGAAAAGGTGAAACGTTAGGAGTTGTAGGGCGTACTGGTGCAGGGAAGACGACGTTATTAAAATGTTTAATTCGAGAGTATGATCATTTTAATGGTGAATTAAAAGTTGGGGAGCGGGATATTCGAGATTTAACACTTCACGGTGTGCGTTCTGCAATTTCATATGTACCGCAAGATCACTTTTTATTTTCAGCGAGTATTGGGGAGAACATTGCTTTCGGAAAGGCCGATGCTACATATAAAGAAATTAGCCGAGCTGCTGATATTGCTTGTATTCATAATGATATATTTCAATTTCCAGAAGGGTATGACACTGTAGTAGGTGAAAGGGGCGTTTCACTATCAGGAGGTCAAAAACAGAGAATCTCTATTGCGCGTGCATTATTAACAAATGCTGAAATTTTAATATTAGATGATTGTTTATCAGCCGTAGATGCAAAAACAGAAGAAACTATTTTAACTGCATTGAAACGAGAAAGGGCAGAGAAAACGACGATTATTACTGCCCATCGTTTAAGTGCTATTCAGCATGCAAATCTTATTCTTGTTATTGATGAAGGTAGGGTTATGCAGCGAGGGACACATGAGCAATTAATGAAAGAAAATGGTTGGTATAAAGAAATGTACGAAAGCCAGCAGTTAGAGGCATTAGTAGAGAAAGGAGGCGTATGATGGCTGAGAAAAAACGGAGTGATTTAAGAAGGTTGCTTTCTTATATGAGGCCCTATAAAGGGTTATTGGCGTTAGCATTTTTATTTCTAGTTGGTGCAACTGTAACTGAAATGATGGGTCCTTTTTTAATTAAACAATTTCTTGATGAACACTTAGTGCCAGGTAACTTTGAACAATCAGCACTTGTAACCCTATTTGTAGTGTATATTATTGCTCATTTATTAAAAGTATTATTTACTTATTTAGACTTATTGTACTTTCAAAATATCGCTTTTAAGATTGTCCAAGATATGCGAGTTGAAGTGTATGAACATGTTCAAAAATTGTCATTAAGCTTCTTTGATCGTACGCCGATTGGTACGCTTGTATCTCGCATAACGAATGATACAGAAGCGATTAAGGATTTTTATGTTAGTGTACTATCAACATTCGTGAAAAATGTAGTCTTTTTAGTAGGGATTTTAGTAGCGATGTTTTTATTAGATGTAAAATTAGCGCTATTTTCGCTCATATTAATTCCGGTAATGTTTGCAATTATGGTGTTGTATCAACGGAAAAGTGCAGCTTTTTATTTAGAGGTACGTAATCAGCTGAGTATATTAAATGCAAAGTTAAATGAGTCCATTCAAGGTATGAATATTGTTCAGGTGTTCCGGCAAGAAAAGCGGATGAGAAAAGAATTTGAAGAAGTGAACAATAAACATTTTAGTGCTGGACGTCGTACATTGAAATTAGATGCATTACTTTTACGTCCAGCAACAGATCTTGTTCATATTGTAGCAATTGCGTTAGTACTTGGTTTATTCGGAATCGATGCTTTAAAGAGTCCTGTTGAAGTAGGGGTTTTATATGCTTTCGTTAACTATATTCATCGTTTCTTCCAGCCGGTAAATGAGATGATGATGAAACTATCTTTCTTCCAGCAAGCGCTTGTTTCATCATCGCGTGTATTTCATTTAATGGATGATAAAGATTTAGCTCCTGTTCAAATGGGGAGTGAACAGCCACGAGTAGCTAACGGGGAAATTCAGTTTAAAGATGTTACTTTTTCATATGATGGAAAGCGTGATGTTTTAAAAAATGTATCTTTTCACGTAAAGCCAGGGCAAACGGTTGCTTTCGTAGGGCATACTGGTAGCGGAAAGAGTACGATTATGAATTTATTAATGAGATTTTACAATATTAAATCAGGAAATATTGTAATAGACGGAGTAGATTTAGAGCAGTTTGAAGAACAAGAAATTCGAAAGAAAATTGGTCTTGTGCTGCAAGATGCATTTTTATTTGCTGGAAATGTAAAGCAAAATATTCGTATGTATAATGAAGAGATTACGGATGAAGAGATAGAGGAAGCGGCAAAGTTTGTGCAAGCGAATACGTTTATTGAAAAATTACCAGAGCAGTATGATACAGAAGTTGTCGAAAGAGGAGCTGCATTTTCTAGTGGTCAAAGGCAATTAATTGCTTTTGCTAGAACGATAGCAACCAATCCGAAAGTATTAGTGTTAGATGAAGCGACGGCAAATATTGATACAGAAACAGAGGAGGCTATCCAAACGGCATTGCAGCAAATGCGAAAAGGTAGAACAACGATAGCGATTGCGCATAGATTGTCTACAATCCAAGATGCGGATCAAATATTTGTTATGCATGAAGGGGAAATTGTAGAAAGCGGAATACATCAAGAGTTACTTAGTAAACAAGGACTTTACTACAATATGTACTTGCTACAAAATAAAGGGAGTTTGCAACAGGCCTTGTAGAATTACAAGGTCTTTTTTCTATTCTCTCAGATATTAAAATGTAATAAAATTTTCGAAATATGTGAGAGGTTTGTCGTGTCCTTTAACTAGAGTTGTACATATTGTATATAGAATAACAAAATTTGATAGGAGCTTTTATATGCAAAATAGATCCAGTTCAAATATTACGTTTATTGATGTGTCTCATTGGGAAGGAAACATTAATTGGAATGCTGTGAAGTCATCTGGCATTCCAGCGGCGTACGCAAAAGCGACGGAAGGTGTGAACTATATTGACCCGACTTTCGTTCAAAATGTACAAGCTGCGAGAAATGCGAATGTATTAATTGGTGCATATCATTTTGCTCATCCAGAACAAAATGATGCAATTTCAGAAGCGAAATATTTTGTGAATATATTACAGAGTAATCAGACGGACTTAATCCCTGTTTTAGATTTAGAATCGCCAGCGGATACTAGCAATAGTAGTTTAACGGGTGCGACTATATCGAATTGGGCAAGAAGTTTCGTAAATTATGTGAAACAAGCTACTGGGAAAAATGTAATGTTATATACAGGAGTTTGGTATATTAATGAATTTGGAATTAGCGGGTTAAGTGACATTCCACTATGGATTTCCAGATATTCTAGTATACCGCCTGCTGATGCTGGTGGATGGACAGAGTGGACAGCATGGCAGTACACAGATTCTGGTCAAATTTCAGGTGTAGGGAATTGTGATGTATCAGCAGCTGTTTCATTAGAAGCTTTACAAGGAAATGGAGCAAGTGGTGGAGGTAATGTTTCCACGCCTAATAATGCGACTCCAGTATACGGAGTTGCTGTAATTAATGGAGATAATGTGAATTTACGAAGTGGACCATCTTTACAGTCTAGTGTAATTCGCCAATTGAATCGTGGCGAATCATATGAAGTTTGGGGAGAACAAAATGGATGGCTCTGCTTAGGGACAAATCAGTGGGTATATAATGATCCAAGTTATATTCAGTATAAACATTATGTAGCAACTATTACTGGCGATAATGTGAATCTGCGAGATGCTCCATCATTAAACGGGAATGTTATAAGACAGTTACATCATGGTGAATCATATCGAGTATGGAGTAAGCTAGATGGATGGCTTTGCTTAGGGACAAATCAATGGGTATACTATGATTCAAGTTATATTCAATATGTTGTACAATAAAGTGAACTTAAAAGGTATCTCGACTGAGGTGCCTTTTATTAAAAATATATAATTTTTACAAAGTATATATTGATAGCATAGTATAATGTAATTGATATATGTTTAAAAATAATCGGAAATGAAATAAAGGAGTAATAATATGGAGTATGTGCTAATAGGTGGGATTTTAATATTATTAGCTGTAGTGTTTGTACTGTTTTATAAAAATAAACAGTTAGAATCAGAGAGTCAGCAAGTAGAGTTTGAAAAGAAACAAGCGATTGAAACGTATGAAAATGAGATTGCAGCTACGATTACAGGGCATAAAGAACAACAGGATACTTTAAAGAATATGGAACAGAAAAAATATAATGATTTACAAGTGAATACAGCTAGAGAACTTGAAAATATGCGTATGATGAAAAATCAATTGGCTGTTCAACATAGTAAAGAACGTAGTGAAATGCAAGATAAGCATAGTAGTGAAATACATATGTTTCAAAATTTAATTGCGGATTTACGAGAATATACCAAAAATGGTGCTGAAGTGAATGCGCATGAAACATTACATTATATGAAGCGAGGTTTCGTTGAGCAAGGAATAATACTAGAAGAAGAGTTTCATATTATACCGAACGTTTTTATGATACGCAATAAATATAGAGATAAACGTGACATAAATGATAATCGAATTCATCACCTTATCTTATGTAAAGCTGGTATTTATCTACTTGAGACGAAAGAATGGACAGGGAAATTAATCCATGGCTTAACGAGAGAAAATGCGGGTATATATTTATTTATGATTGAGAAAATTGGTAAGTATCAACATGAAATTGAAAAAGAAGAGACATTTGAATTTATTACGGATGGAACTTCATTAACTTTGCAAGTAAGAAATGAAGGGAATCCAGCGTATAAAGCGAAAATGCTATCTCAAACTTTATATAATTGTTTGGAAGAAATGCAAGTAGATATTGTAAAGGAAAAAGTAAAACCAATTGTATATTTTGAAAATGAGAGTGGAAAAGAAGTTATTGATCTTTCTAATGAAGAATTGCCGAGATTTAAAGATAGAGAGCAAATTGTAACGTTTTTCAGAAATGAAGTTTTAACAAGTAAAGTAATATATACAGCACAAGAACTAAGAAAGATTAGAGATATGATTGGTCAGATGAATTATGTTTCGAAATGAAACTTTAATTAGCAGAGCAAGGCTTGAAGTGTGTAAATAGCGAGGTGCGTTAGGTGGAGAAAGGTAAAAGCTCTATATTGTGGGGAATATTGTACATTTATTTTTGTTTGTTTGTATATATTAATGTATCTTGTGTTTATCTTTGTTATAGATATGGTTCATGTGCCATTGAGTGTAATGAGTATTTTGGTGGTAGTAATGCCTTTTATTTTATTAGTTATTATTCAAAAGTCTATCTTACATGTTTCGGCAAGACGTGATAAAGGTAAGAAACAACTGTTCACTATAATGATGGTGGGTTTCATTCCATTGCTAGTATGCACCGTACAATTAAGTATAAATAAATACACTTCAAATTTTAATCAGGATCGGTGGTTAAATTATGAAGAAAAACGAGTACATATGGTAGATGACCTATTACAGGAGCATAAATTGATAGGGAAATCAAACGAGGAAATTACAAAATTGTTAGGGACCCCTATGAAAACGAGAAGTTGGGCAGAGGGAATTACTACTTTGTACTATCTTGGGAATGAACGTGGTTTCATTCCTATAGATAGTGAATGTCTTGTTTTGCAATTTGATAAAGATGGTAGAGTTATAGAGTATAAGGTACAACGAGATTGAAATAGTGAGAGGAGAAGCTATATCTTTTATAGCTTCTTTTCTATATTCCAATATAGAAAAAGTAGGCAAATAGTAGTCATTCCTATCTATACGAATGAGATAGAGTTTGTTATATTGTAAAGGGTTATTTAGTTTAGAAGTCTGCTAGATAGCCTTAAATATTTTAGATTAGGGAGGGAAGTTAACACGAATTAAGATATAAACGTGTTAAATAATTAGTATGAAAAAAGAATTTTATAATGTTTTAGCTGCATCAATTGTATTTAGTATGGTAACGATTCCGAGTTTTTCCTATGCCGACACAGTAGAAAAGACCGTAACGATTTCAACAGACGAGCAAGCATTAAAAAGTATTGAAAGCCATATGAAAGATGAAGATGGACGTGGAGAGAGCAAAGGAATAACAAATGAAGTACAAGGAGATTTTTTTGTACATATAATAGGTTCAGCATCTTTATTTGATTCTGCTGAGTTACAAAAAGCGACAGGTGTTCAGCTTTCTAATCAAGTAGTGAAAGCCGAAAAACAAAAAGGAAACGCTTACTATATACAAACAGAATCTGGAGCTGGGTGGATACAAAGTAGTGAAGGAAATGTAGAGGTTAAGGAAGTTTATCACTTGGCAAACGAAAAATTAGTAATTAATGAAGAGACAGCTACATATTCCGCACCATTTAATTCATATAAAGACGAGAAAGTGTTACAACCGCAAACAATTATTGCAATTGGACAAGTTGGAGAGTGGTTCCAAGTCCAAATAGATAATGAGGTGAAATGGATTTATGCACCTTCAGCAAAATTTGAGGGTACAAAAGCATCTCTTATTCAAAGTACAACTCCAACTCGTACGAAACGTGCAGCGGTTATGTATACTGCACCAATAGAAGAGAAAACAACGGATATTTACGGTGTACCATTAAAGGAAATGATTGTACCAACAGGTAATGAAAATATTCGTCCAGGTTATGCGATGAAACCAAAATACATTACAATTCATGAGACAGATAATTATAGTGTTGGAGCAAATGCTAGAAACCATGCACAATATTTATACAGCCAAGCAACAGGAACGACTGATCGTTCAGCATCTTGGCATTTTACAGTAGATGATAAAGAAATTTATCAACATCTACCATTAAATGAAAATGCTTGGCATGCTGGAGATGGAGCAGAAGGAACTGGTAACAGAGAATCAATTGCAATTGAAATTGCTGTCAATCAAGATGGTGATTATAATAAAGCTGTGGAAAATGCTCGCAAACTAGCAGCCTATTTAATGGGGGAGTTAAATATTCCTTTAGAAAATGTGAAAAAACATCAATTTTGGAGCGGAAAGAATTGTCCGGCCATTATGATAAGGAATAATGCGTGGGAGCCATTTTTACAGGGAACGAAAGCTTATTATGATACGAATCATAAAGATGATATAACTGGCGGTTGGTATGAAGCAGATATTCGTGAATTAGATAAAAGAGGTATTATGGTTGGAGACGGGAAGGGTTCTTACTGGCCAGAACGTCTTGTAACACGTGGTGAATTTGCGAATTTAGTTTCAAGATCATTGCAATTACCAGAGGGGAAATCGAATTTCAAAGATTTAGGCACAGCCCATCCATCGTTAGTAGATGGTATTAATCGTGCAGCTAGTGCTGGGATTATAAGTGGACGAGGAAATGATATATTTGCTCCGAATGATACGATTAAACGTGATGAAGCTGTTATTATGATTGATCGTGCATTGCAATACAAAAATATAAAAGGTAATTTAGTTTCATTACCATTTACGGATCAAAATTTAGCGTATGATAAACAGGCGGTTCAACGTGTTTATGGGTTAGGTATTGTAAAAGGGAATGAGAATAATGAGTTTATGCCAAAAGGTTCTGCAACACGTGGGGAATCGGCAGCATTTATTAATAGAATGTTAAAAGTAATAGAGAGTAAATAATGGAAAGGCATTCGCTTTGGCGAGTGCTTTTTTATTTTTCAATATGTTATAGAAAGGGGATGTGAATTTTGACTGGAATAAGGAATGAAAGCGGAGGTGATGCATATATTTAGATGCATTGGGTAGTTTTTTGTAATTTTGTATAAAATGAAAAGGAGGTAGGACGGTGAAATCAATACCGACTGAAGTCCTGAGTAAGGAATTGATGGAAAGAGAAGGGGTTATATCTATTACAGTGATGGAATTTGAAAAGATAGAAGTGGCCGGAGTAGTTGTTTCTGGTCCAGCTGTTATTTTAATTAATCAAGATTAAATACATATTATCAATAAAGAAAAGTAGTCAGAGCATCCGCTTAGGGTGCTTTTTGTTTGTATAGAAGTGTGTATATGATAGATAATTGGGATATTGGAGGGGAATTATGTGGCAATTATTATAACAATGTTATTAATGGGAGTTTTATTAGGATTTGTCGGAGCAGGGGGAGCAGGATTTATCATCGCGATACTCACTCTAGTATTCCATATCCCTATTCATGTTGCTCTTGCAACATCTTTAACTGCGATGGCATTTACGACATTATCTGGAGTAGTAAGTCATTACCGAGAAGGGAATGTTGTGCTTGTAATAGGCGGAGTTGTTGGGGGATTTGGCGCGTTTGGATCCTATATTGGTTCAAAGTTTGGTTCGTTAATACCAGCACATCTGTTGCATTGGTTTACAGCTGGTATGTTATTTTTATCGGCAATTTTTATGTTTATTCGGTTGATTATGTTTCAAAAAAGATCACAGTCGTCTTTAAAAGGGCATAAAGAACTTTCGAAAGATAACGTGATTAAATGTATATTCCTCGGATTGGTGACTGGAATTTTAGCAGGTGCATTTGGTATTGGCTCAGCACCTTTTATCCAACTCGGATTAATGGTTCTATTAGGTTTAACAATCCGTCAATCTGTAGGGACGACAATGCTCGTTATATTACCAATCGCAATTGGAGGTGGGTTTGGATATAGTTCGGAAGGGTATTTAGATTATGTATTATTAGTACAAGTTTTAATCGGGACAATGTTAGGAGCATATATAGGAGCTAAGTTTACAAATTATGCACCTCGCATGCTTCTAAGGTTTTCGATGATTATGACACCAATATTAGCTGGATGTATGTTGTTAGTAGATTAAAGAGAATATATAGAAATCTATTAATATATTTTACGAATGAATTATGTAAGTAATTCATATTTCTCATATAAAAGGATTTGCTTTAATATAATGAGTATAAAGTTCGAGTATTCAAAGTATTACTTGAATTATATCCCTATCCCTTTTCTAAAAATGCGAACAAGTTTTGCCCTATTCTATTCAATAGTTTATTGTATAGAAATATATTGTTCGATGACCATTATGGAACGCACATAATGGGTAAATCCCGATCCTTAAAGAGGATGCCCCTAATCTTCATGTGAAAATATGATCGGATAAGAAAGCTGGCCAATTTATGGTCAGCTTTCTTTTTGTTCAATGAGTAAGCCTTCTTTAATTTCTGTTTGCAATAATAAAGTTTTTCCGAAGCGACGTTTACATTCAGCTCGTACTTTTTGAATGGCTAGTAGCTGAGAAGTAGCAGGCACTGTGACAACGGCTTGCCGAGGTTTTCGGTTTTCTTCACAAAAAACACATTCCACAACATATTTAGAAATCATAATTTCATCCTTCCGGTTTGAATTTCTAAGAAGGGACTGCTCATGAAGTTGATGTAAACTTTCGGCATCTTTTTACTTATTTCCTCTTTTTTCAAAGGGGAAATAAAAAAGAAGACGAATTTTAGTAGGGGAGGGATGTATATGGAGAGATGGATAGGTACGGCAGCTATTTGTATGAATGAAAGAAATGAAATTTTAATGGTATTGCAAGGAAAAGAAGGGGAAGAAAAAAGATGGTCTGTCCCAAGTGGAGGACTTGAAAAGGGAGAAACACTAGAAGAATGTTGTATCAGAGAAGTTTGGGAGGAAACAGGTTACAATGTGGAGGTTGTAAATAAAATATACGAAAAAGAAGGTATTACATATGGGATTCCGGTGTATGTTCATTATTACTTTGTTAAAAAAATAGGCGGTAATATGAAAATCCAAGATCCGGATGAGTTAATACATGAGATTGATTGGAAAGGGATACATGAAGTTGGAAAATTATCGTTAGCTTTTCCGGAGGATTATGAGCTAATATGCCGATATATAAATAAAAAAGCAAGTGTGTAGATACTTGCTTTTTTAGTGTATCCACGATAAGAAAAGTGGAACGATAACTAAACTAGCTCCAGCTGTTAAAAGCATTGATAAACTTGCAATTGTACCTTCTACAGGGCCGATTTCAAATGCTTTTGATGTTCCGGTTCCATTCGCGCTAGTACCTAGCATTATACCTTTTGCGAGCGCTGTTTTAATACGGCATATGCGTATGAGTGTAGGACCGAGTAATGCTCCAGTTAAGGCAGTTAATACAACGAAAACTGCTGTTAATTGTGACATGCCGCCAATCATTTCTGAAATAGCCATTGCAATAGGTGTTGTTACAATGTGCGGTGCTAAACTTTGTTCTATTGTAGAGTCAATTTGAAAAAAATTAGCTAATAGTGCGGAAGTAATAACAGATAGAAAAGAACCGACAATGACATTAATTAAAATAGCAGTTCCATGTTTTTTTAATAGATCAAAATATTTATAGATTGGCCATGCGAAAGCAACTGTTGCAGGTTTTAATAATTCTGTTAGCCAATGACTACCAGATTTGTAGGTTTCGTACGGTGTATCTAATCCGAGTAATAAAGCAATTAAAATGATTGGACATACAAGAAGGGGAGAAAGTAAGCTCCAATTCCAGCGTTGATACATTTTTTTAGATACCCAATATGTGAATAGTGTTAATAGTAAACAAAGAAAGCCGATCATTGTGTTGATCCTTTCCGCTTTAATAGCAATTCTGTTAAAAGCCCTGTTACTAGAGTGACACAAAGTGTACTAATCACGATAATTAAAATGAGATCGATTCCATATTGTGATAATGTATCTTTGTAACGAATGACAGCGACTGCAGAAGGGATGAAAAATAAAATAAGTTCTTTTAATAAAAAGTCTGCACCGTCTTGTATCCATTCTTTTTTCACTATGTTAAATTTTAACGAGATTAATAATAAAAAAATACCGATTATACTTCCTGGAACTGGGAGGTGTGCCTGTTTTGCAATCCATTCACCTGTCCAAGCGAAACAAAATAATAATAAAATTTGTCCGCTTAACTTCCACCATTTCATACAGTAACCACCTCTTTGTTTTTTACATAAAAATTGTAAAAAATAATTAACAATTTCTACTATACGTTCATTCGAAATATTTGTCTAATATATAAATTATATGTTATTAATATATTAGATGTATTAATCGAAAGTGAAAAGGGTGTCCAAAATGGAATTACGGCATTTGCAATATTTTGTTGTAGTGGCAGAGGAATTGCACTTTGGACGAGCGGCTGCTCGTCTACAAATGACACAACCCCCGCTTAGTCAACAAATTCAGCAATTAGAAAAAGAAATGGAAGTTATGTTATTTTCAAGAACGAAGAGAAAGGTTGAATTAACAGAAGCTGGAGAAATGTTTTTAAAAGAAGTGAAAAAAGCGTTTGAACAAATTGAAAAAGCAGTAGAAGTCGCACAAAGTGCTCAAAGGGGAGAAGTAGGATCACTTTCAATCGGTTTTGTAGGTGCAGCGATATATGATATTTTACCGTCAATCGTCAGGGAGTATAGAAAGAAATTTCCAAGGGTGTCTGTCGCATTACATGAATTGTCAACACCAGATCAGGTGCATGCACTTCATGATAATCGAATTGATATTGGATTTTTACGTCCGCCAATTCCGACGCAATTACTTGAGTTAGAACCAATTCAAAAACTTTCGTGTACCTTATGTTTACCGAAGGCACATCCTCTTGCTGAAAAGGACGAAATACATATCGAAGATTTAAGGGATGAACCGTTCGTATTTATTACGAGACCAGTATGGCCAGCGTTATATGATACAATTTTATCGCTTTGCCGTGATGTAGGTTTTAGTCCGCACATTGTACAAGAAGCAACGGAGTATCAAACTGTTATGGGGCTTGTAGCGGCAGGTATTGGAATTACGGTAATACCTGTATCCGCAAATAAATTGTATAAAACAGAAGTTGTATATAAAGAGTTATGTGATTCTAATTTTGTTGCAGAAATGTCAGTGGCTTATAAAAAAATGAATAACAATCCAGAGTTGTTAGAGTTTTTGAAAATTGCAAGAGAGAAAAAAAGGATTGAAGTGGAAGATGCGAAGGCTGAATAGTTGATGAAGTTACAAGGTAGTCATGATAATTAAGTTATATAAAGATTCACCTCGTTAAACAAAAAACGGAAATGTAACTAAAGTGCATTTCCGTTTTTTGTTTTTTTGTTCAATGCTAAAGAGGTAAATATGCTTGGTTTCTAGGACTAAAGGCTTAGTAAAGATTCCGATTGAAGTGCGATGTTTAAAATGTCATATTCTTATACACTAGTAGTATAGAATGCGTATGTTATGAAGTAAGGTAGGGGGAAATTATGTCTTTATTTCGGTTAGCGAGAAAAAATATACAAATATTTGCTACCAAAAGGTTAAAACAATTTATGTGGATTGCTATGAATACAATGATTTGTTTTTTTATGATATCATTCCGATTCAATGAAGCTATAATAAGTAAAGCGGAATATACACCTATATTTGTAAAGTGGTTTTATGCTATGTTTCTATTTATAGTTTTTGTGTGTATTTTCGTTACATATAAAATGACAACCTCTCTTTTACAGGTAAGAAGAGAGGAGTTTAAATCGTATGAAGTAGTGAAGATGACAAGAAAAGAAATGTTATGTTTATTATGTCAGGAGCAATTATTAACTTATGGGGGAGCTTTTGTTTTCGGATTAATTCATGGTATGTTATTTTTGAAATTATTTATTATTATTTTTATGAAGGCAGTAGGAATCCAAGGGATAACCAATGCACCGATTACGATGTATGCGGTAGTGATAACAGCAGTTGTTATGATAACTGTCATTATAATATCAATGTGGCAATGTTGTAGGTTTACACAAAGGTTAAAGGGTGAAAAGTCATATGAAACGAGGAGAAAGGCATGAGAAATCATGGCTTTTTCTTCATTTTACACATGTTATTAATCATGATACAGTGGGAAGAACTGAAAAAAAGAGTTAAGAAGAAAGGTTGTATGGAATGATAAATGAGCAAGCGATCGTAAAAGTTGATCGATTAACAAAGCGAATTGGTTCAAAGACGTTAGTAGAAAATATTAGTTTTGAAGTGAAAAAAGGTGAAGTAGTTGGCTTATTAGGACCAAATGGTGCTGGAAAAACGACATTAATGCGAATGATGGTCGGAATGATTCGTATGACAGAAGGAGAAGTATGGATTGATGGTCAATCTGTAAAACAGCAATTTGAAAAAACTGCTGCGAAAATTGGTGCTGTAATTGAGACACCAGAATTTTATCCTTTCTTAAGCGGCTATGAAAATTTAACATATTTCGGACGAATGAATGGGAATGTGACTGAAGAGCGTATCGATGAAGTAGTGCAATTGTTAGGAATGGGACAAGTAATTGACCGTAAAGTAAAAGCATATTCACTCGGTATGAGACAGCGTTTAGGAATTGCTCAGGCACTTATACATAATCCAGATGTATTAATACTAGACGAACCGACGAACGGATTAGATCCTAGTGGTATACATGAAATGCGGATGTACATAAAGAAAATTGCGCATGAACAAGGAAAAGCTGTTCTTGTTTCTAGTCACTTACTCTCAGAAGTTGAATTAATGTGTGACAGGGTTATTATTATTCAGCATGGAGAATATGTCGCAACACAAAATATTCAAAGTGATAAAAAGGAAGAAGCAGAAGAAATACATATACGTGTAGATGATGCGAATAAAGCGGCAGAGGTTTTAGAATACGATGTTTTAGTAAAAGAAAACGAATTAATTATAAACGTGAAAGATGAAGAAGTTCCAAATATTCTTCGTACATTGATGGAGAAAAACATTCAAGTTTATCGTGTATATGAAGAAAGAAAAACGCTAGAAGAGCAGTTTTTAGAATTAACAGGAGGAAAAGATATTGTTTAATTTAGTTTATAACGAGCTGTATAAAATATTTAAGCGAAAGCGAACGATTATTCCTTTTGCAGTTATTGCGGTATTAATTATTGGATTAGGATGGGTTACGGTAAAATATTTAGAGCCAGAAACAAAAGGGTGGAAAGCGGATTATACAGAACGCACTGTAGAAATTGAGAAAAAGCTCGGCATGAAAAAAGAGGATATTTTAACAGAAAAGTCAGGAGACGAGCTTGTAAAGGAATACCAGCTTAAAATGAAGCATTTAGATACGAATACAGCGCCAGCAAGTAGTTCTCCGCTTTCATTTATGAGAGATACAGGTTTTATCGTATTTCCAATTTTACTTCCGTTTATTCTCGTATATGCGAGTACGATTTTTGCGAATGAATATAGCTGGGGAACATATAAATTTTTAACAATTCGTCCAGCGAGCCGATTTGAAATTTTAACATCTAAGTTTTTGGCAATCGTTATATTTGCGGCATTATTATTTATATTTAATATGATTTTTTCCGTATTATGCGGGTTGATTATTTATAAATTCCAACAACCAGCTTGGGCTGAATTTGTCGTTCAAAATGGAAATATAATAAAACAAAATATTTTCGTAGAAGCAAGTAAATATTATATTTTATCTTGGTTACCAACTCTTGTGTATGCTGCATTTGCCTTTATGATTTCCGTTTTAACGAGATCGAGCGGAGGTGCAATCGGGATTTCTTTATTTCTTGCATTATCAGGGGGAATAGCGCTAATTCCGGCAGCAAGATATGAATGGGCGAAATATTTATTACCAGCGAATACAGATTTATATGGGCTTTTAAAGGGTGGAAGCTTTATTGATGGAGTAACATTCCCATTTGCTTCTTGTATGCTTCTTCTATACTTAGCTGTATTTTTAGGGGTTTCCTATACTGTATTTATAAAACGAGATTTAACAGCATAAGCAAAAGCCGTTAAGGGTAACTTAACGGCTTTTTGTTTGTAATAATTGATGAATAGCTTCTTCGGCTAATAGGGCGAAATACTCTGCGCTAATAGGCAATGCTTTTTCATCTACTGTAAAAGTTGGATGATGCCATTCATGTGTACCACTTGTTCCCATAAAGACGAATGAACCTGGTATTTCTTGTTGGTAAAAAGAAAAGTCTTCTCCAGCCATTGATGGTGTAGGAGAGATAACGTTTAGATTCATTTTCTCTGCAATATGAATAGAAAAATCAGTGAGTACTTTATCGTTTTGAACAGCAGGAGGACCTGGGTAAAATCGAAATTCTGTTTTTACACCTAGTGCATCAGAAACGCCTTTAATGATACGTTTCATTAATGCCGGAATCTTTTCACGTGTTTCAGCTTGGAATGTACGGACAGTTCCTTCTAATATTGCTTTTTCGGGAATAACGTTCCACGTATTCCCTGAATGAATGTTTGTTACACTTACGACAGCGTTATGAGAAGAACTAATATTTCGGCTTACAATCGTTTGAAGTGCCATAACGATTTGAGATGATGTAACGATAGGATCGACGCCGGCATCAGGCACAGCTGCATGTGTACCAACACCATGGATTTCAATTTCAAATCGATCAACTCCGGCCATTAGTGGCCCATCTTTAATACCGATTGTACCTACTGGTAAATCAGGTTTATTATGCATACCGAAAATAGCTTGCACGCCACGTAAATGCCCAGCTTCAATAACTTTGCAAGCGCCATTACTACTTTCTTCAGCTGGCTGGAATATAAGGCGGACAGTTCCGTTAAGAGAAGATTCTTTTTCCTTTAATAAATAGGCTGCACCAATAATAGCAGCTGTATGAAAATCATGCCCACAAGCATGCATTTTACCTTGTATTTTTGAAGTGTATGGAAGGTCTGTTTCTTCCTGGATAGGAAGGGCATCGATATCAGCACGAAGCGCTACAACCGGTCCGTTTTTATTACCAGAAATTTCAGCGATAACTCCTGTTTCTAAATTGGAATCAATAATAGTGATATTGGCCTCGTCTAACCAATTTTTTATCGCTTTTGTCGTTTCAAATTCTTCGTATGATAGTTCTGGATTTTCATGTAAATGCCGACGAATGGAAATAAGTTTTTCTGTTAATTGATCAGGAATAGATGCCACTTATTATGCCCTCTTTCTTAAGTGAAGTATTTGTATTAATTATACAATAATAAAAGAGAGGATTCTCAAATGAAAATCCTCTCTCGTTTTATGCGGCAACTTTTTTATGAGTATGCTGTTTTTTATAACGTCCACGCATTGCGTATGCAATTTGCGGAATTGCGATACCGATTAAAATAAGTGATACACCGATCCATTGTGAAGATAGCACAGCTTCTTTTAAAACGAATACAGACATAATTGTTGTAACTGGCAGTTCTGCTGCACCAAGAATAGTTGCTAATCCAGAACCGATTTTTGGAATGCCAATTGTAAAGGCAATGGACGGAATAACGATACTAAATATTCCTAATCCTAAGCCGTATTTCCAAAGGCCTTGAGAGATCGCCCCGTTAAAAATAAATGTTGGCGGGAATACGATCATGACTAAAGTTAAAGCGCCAGCCATTAAAAGGACACCGCGTGTTAATGAAGGTACTTCAACGGCAACTTTCCCACTTACGAAAATGTATGTTGCAAATGTAACAGCAGATAATAAGCCTAAAATGATTCCAGTCGTATCGAAATCACCAGCTGATGTTTCTAATAACCCACTTGATAAAAATGTACCTGCAAGTAAGAAGATTACTGAAATAACTTTTTCTCTGGAAGGTAATGTTTTTGTTGCGACTGCTTCAATGATAATCCCAACCCAAACGAACTGGAATAAAAGTATAATTGCAATAGAAGCTGGTACAGTTTTTAAAGAAGCGTAATAAAAAATTCCAGTAAAACTTGCAGACGTTCCTGCAACGAATAAAATTAACATTTGTTTTAGTGGAACACGATGTCTAGAAAATAGAAGTGTAATAGCAAGTAAAATAATCCAACCGAACAAATACTGGCTACCAATTACCTCTCCAAGTGAAAACCCTTCTGCATATGCAAGTTTAACAAAAATAGCTAAAACCCCATAACTACACGCTCCTAATAAAACTAAAAGAGAATAACGAAGCATGAAAAATTCCTCCCATCTATATGAAATTGTTCCGTAACGGACATATATAACTAGAGGGAAGTATACAAAATTAAAAATGAAGGGTCAAATGAAAGAAAAGTGCAAAATTTTATAGAATAATAATAAAAGTATGATATTTATGCAAAATCTTGAAATTAATAATAATTAAAGTATTGTAAAATCAGCTTTATGTTGTATAAAGACAGCATTTGAAAAAAAATTTTAAGGCCAATAGGTGTGAAGTCAATTGTAATGTGCTAATCATTTGAGAAACTGTGGAACCTTTGTTATGTTAGTAACAATTAGAAAGAGTTTCATAATTCAATTGAGATTTTTCTATATAATAGAAGGGAATGAAAACGTTTTATTAGAAAGTGTGTGAAAGGGTAGTTTTTCTTATTGTCATGTTGGAAAAGTGAATTCATGAAATGTCCATAGTATTTTCAATTGTTTTTGCTACAATATTGAAGAGGAGAGGAGTGGAATAATGCAAGATATTAGTATTTTTTTAGCGTTTGGAGCTGGGTTCTTATCATTTATATCCCCATGTTGCTTACCGCTTTATCCGGCATTTTTATCATACATAACAGGTATGTCGGTTTCTGAATTGAAAGAAGAAAATGCAATGCTTCGCAAAAGAAGTATGATACATACAGCGTTTTTCTTACTTGGTTTTTCAATTATTTTTATTGCAATTGGATTTGGTACAAGTTTTATTGGAGGCATCTTTACAAATTATAAAGATTTAATTAGACAGTTAGGTGGTATATTTATCATCGTGTTCGGTCTTATTATTGTCGGTGTGTTTAAACCGAAGTTTTTAATGCAAGACCGTAAATTTACGTTTAAAAATCGTCCGAGTGGCTATTTTGGATCCGTTCTAATTGGGTTGGCCTTTGCTGCAGGGTGGACGCCTTGTACTGGACCTATTTTAGTGTCTGTCATTGGATTAGCAGCAACAAATCCAGAATCAGCAATGATTTATATGATAGCATACATACTTGGGTTTGCTATCCCGTTTTTCGTACTTTCATTCTTTATTACGAAAATGTCTTGGATTAAAAGAAATAGTATGAAATTCATGAAGATTGGAGGATACGTTATGATTGTCATGGGTATCTTCCTATATTTTAACTGGATGACGAAAATTATCGTATATTTCTCAAGTTTATTTGGTGGTTTTACCGGTTTTTAGTATTATTCTGTGAAAATGTTGGAAATACTAACGGAAAAGCATATAATAAAATTATATTTTGCATATAGCCACAAAAAAGGATGAGAAAATATGAACATAGTTCTGTTATCAAGTATCGTTGCTGTTTGTATGGCTGTCGGTGCGATGTTTATTCGTTTAAAAGCAGCTAAGAAACCTGCAACATTGAAAAAAATTATACTTCCCCCATTTTTTATGAGCACGGGAGCGTTGATGTTTGTTTTTCCTGAATTTCGATTAACTCCAGCAGAAATGTTAGAAGCAATTGGCGTCGGTTTGTTTTTCTCTATTTTTCTTATTAAAACATCTAAATTTGAAATTAGAGGACAAGAGATTTATTTGAAGCGTTCAAAAGCATTTGTTTTTATACTAATTGGATTACTTGTCGTGCGTATCGTGTTTAAAACATACTTAAGTCAATCTCTTGATTTAGGACAACTTAGCGGTATGTTCTTCTTACTTGCGTTTGCAATGATTGTTTCATGGAGAATTGCAATGTACCGTTCCTTTACGAAATTACAGAAGGAAATGGAAAAAGAAGATGGTTTTTATAATGAAAAAGATATGAAGTTAACGTAAAGAGTGTTATATGTATAAAGAAACAACGTCTGATTAGACGTTGTTTTTTGTTAATCACTGAAAGGTAACTTCCTCAATTCTAGTTGTGATGTATAAATTGTCGACCATCGAAGAAGCAATTTAAGTTTGACGTTACGAATGGACCGATATAAGGAATACTATTTGGTTTGAAGTTTTATCACCGGTAATTGGTGGCTAAGTTAGATTAGGTTGGATCGTATAGGAGACGTTCCTTCATTAACAATTACTCCACTTGATGGTACTGATACAACATGAAAGTGGAATGTTAATGACGAAATTTCGCTTAGCTTAAGTGTCTTGAGCCGAATCTAATATTGCAAATATAAATGCAACAGGATGAATTGCTGCGAATACAACATATACCTCTGTAAATATTACAGGTACTGGCGATACGATTTATACGAGTGCTGTAGGGTTACAGATAGATTTAGCGAAAGTGAGATTAATTGCTACAAAATCAGTAACTGTAAGTTGAGCTTATAAAAAAGATTGCTATAAAATAGCAATCTTTTTTTACGAAGGGTATTTTGTTAGTAAAGATTGATAATGAGAATAATCAATCTTTTTTTCTTGTAGTTTTTTAACTAAAAATTTATGATCACGCTTTGGTGTGGCGATGATATATCCTTTAATAATTAAATCTTGTGTAATTTTAGAGGCATTTTCTTGTAATGCTAGTTCTCCGATTTTACCAGCAATTTTTGATTTAGCAACATCGCGAAATAGTTCAGGAACAGGGCTTACGAGTTCTTCTAATAATTGTTTCTGCTCGTTATCCCATAAGTGTCGTGTTTGATCAATATAACGCTCTTCCCAATCCAAAATGGACATACCGTCTTCTTTTGGCAACCGTTTTAGGAATTTTCTGAACATGAAATATCCACCAATGGACATAAGCCCTAATAATACAACAGTCCAAACGACTATAAACCAACTAAACCATCCTTCAAGCAATTGTATGCCCTCCTTTAACGAAAGCAATATTTTATATTTTATTTATATTATAAGCAATGAGATTCATAGAAAGCAAGAACGCTTGATTATTTTGACCAAGCGTTGTGATTTAAACGAAGTATAGTTGTTCAACACATAAAATATCATTGTCATTTTCTACATATTCAATGATGAGTGTGCCAACTTTACGATCTTTATCTTCAGTTGTGAAAATAGAGTAAGAAGTAAAACGTGTTGTTGATAGGCCGCTTATATGTGTAGGTAAAGGAATGTAGTCGTTATCGCGGAAGAATTCCATCAGTTCAATATCTTCAAATTCTTTTCGGTCAACTTGTTTGTTTGTATAGCGGCGTTGAAGTTGTTTTAAAGATGCATTCCAAGAAATTGCTTTTGTGTCGTATACCATTGTTCTATCTCCTTACTGTATGTAATTATTAAGAACATACGTTCTAATCTAGTATACTCTTTTTATAAGAAAAGGGAAAGCAAAAAATAATGTAAGCTTGGATTTCCAAGCTTACATTATTTTGCGTCCGTCATAATCTCTATTTTTTATTATAAGTTAGATAAGAATAAGAAACAAGATGATATATATCTTGTTGATAGTTTTCAAAATTCTGTTTATTATTTATGTAATACAGTACAAGGGAATGAGAGGGATGACATATGTAATTTCACTCCAAGGACCGATGGCAAGTGGGAAAACAACATTGGCAAAAAGGTTAGAGCAATATGAGCTTTCAATTATATACGAAAATCCATATCCAATTGTAGAAAAAAGAAAAGAATTACATTTAGATATGAACTCAAAAGAGGGGTTTATTACAAATCAGAAAATGTTTATTGAAGCAAAAATAAAAGAGTTTCAAAATGTGAAAAGCTCAGTCGTGATTTTTGATCGTGGACCAGAAGATATTGAATTTTATACACTCTTTTATCCGAAGATGATAGGGAAAGAGTGGGGTATAGAAACAGAATTAAAAGATGAATTGTATAAATTAAGAGAATGCCGTTCGGATGCAATTTTTTATTTAGATGTTTCGAAAGAGAGTTTGTATGATAGGAGAAATAATGATAGGACAAGAAATCGAAGTACATTTGAGGAACAATTTAAATTAGTAGAAGTTGAAAAAGAATGGTATAAACAATTTCCCGTAACTTATGTGGACACTAATATATTATCAGTGGACGAATTAGAGGCATATTTTATAGGGTGGCTAAGGGAGAAAAGGCTATGAAAAAAATATTATTATTCGTATACCCGACATTTGCAGAGTTTGAAATAACGGTAGCAACAGCATTGCTGAAAAAGAAATATGAAATCATTACAGCGGGTTTAACAAAAGAAATGATTATAAGTGAAACAGGCTTACAAGTACAGCCGCATATAGAATTAAGTGAAGTGCGTGTAGAAGAATATGAGGGGATTATCATTCCGGGCGGAGATGAAATACATATGAAAGAGGCGAAACTGCTTTTTTCAGTTATTCGTCAATTTTCTGAGCAAGGAAAATTAGTGGCAGCGATTTGTGCTGGACCGTATGCGTTAGCAAGGGCAGGTTTACTAAAAGAAATCTCTTATACAGTGACCATAGATTATCAAAAATTAGATTGTTTTCCAGTAGAAAATTTTGTGTATACAGAAGTTGTACAGCACGCAAATATTATTACAGCACAAGGACATGCATTTGTGCCATTTGGACTAGCGATTGCCTCCTATTTTGGAGTAGTGAATGAACATAATACAAATTTTTATAGTGGAAAGGGCAATATAATGATGGAGAATCTTTTACCGGAAAACGTGTAAAAGCTAGCGAATGCTAGCTCTTTTCTTTTTTACATCGATAAATCACTAACGTTTTCGGATCGCGCCATATACCGTTATGAAATGATAAATCATTTTCTATTTCTTCTTTTAGCCATTCCTTCATTTCGGTGTGAAGGGACATATTATCAGGTATATTCAGCGACGGGAACATGCTAGAAATATAGTTAACGATTGGAGTGGCATGATGAAAAAGAAGTGCATTATGAATAATTGTTTCTTCAACAGTTGAAAAAACAGAGTGTAATAGATCTTTACCATTTTCTAAACAAAATGGAGCTACTGACGGTGATGTTTTTGGTAAATCAAATGTGACTAACATTTTGTTACACATTTCATCTATACGAGGTAATGAAACTTTAGAATTTGTTGTAGCTAAAAGGGCGCCGCCAGGACGAATTATCTTATGGAATCCTTGAATAGTTTTTTCGACATCTTTCATGTGGTATAACATATGCCTTGCGATTAGCAGGTCATAACAATTAGCTTCGAAAGGAAGTTTACTAGCGTCACCGAGTTTCCATTCAATCATATTATTCGTTATAGCAGCTTCAGAAAGCATAGTTTCGGATTGATCAAAACCAGTTAGATGTCCTTTATGACCATTAGTTTGCAAAAGGGAAAGAAATTTTCCGTTAGCACACCCGACCTCTAATATTTTTTCTTCACCTTGGAGTTGTAAATGTTCAATGACGACTTCATCTACATTCACTTGTTTTTCTTCGTAATGTTTATGCGTATCGATACGTGTTTGTAAATGGTTACTTACGTTGTATTGGCGTTTTACATCATTCATTTTTTCACATTCCACCTTTATGCAAAATTGCTGAATCGCATGTGTTAATACATCTGTTTTATTTAAACCTTCGTAATGGAGTGCGTCTTCAAACCTTGTAAGTAATTTTTCTTCAATTCGAAAATGAATATCTTTTCGCTTCGCCACTGAAATTTCGCCCCTTTGCATCTGTTAGTGAGACTATAGCACGTCTGAAAAAAATCTGTAAATAAATTGTGTACACAAGTACAAGTATGAGAGGGATAAAAAATTGCTTGAATAATATTTTAAACTATTGACGATTTAACCGTTTTCATATATTCTTAAATTAAGTAATATTCAAATAATTCAAAAGAAATGAGAGAGTCACATGCTTCTTCAAGGAACACATCGAATTGGTCGTATGGCCATGCTGTTGGCACTTGCGGATGAGAATGAAAGTCCCGTATTATCTATTCCGAAAGGTTGGAAATATTGTACTGGGAAAGTTGGTTCTATGAATTCGCAAAAAGTAGTAGCAGCAATGGAAACAGCGGCTAAGAGCAACCGAGTTATTGAAACAGATGTTTACAGAGAAACACATGCACTTTATCATGCAATTATGGAAGCTTTGTACGGAGTGACGAGAGGTCAAATTCAGTTAGCAGACGTTCTTCGTACAGTAGGACTTCGCTTTGCGATTGTGCGCGGTACACCATACGACGGAAAAAAAGAAGGCGAATGGGTTGCTGTTGCACTTTATGGAACGATTGGTGCACCTGTAAAAGGATCTGAGCATGAGGCGATTGGTTTAGGAATTAATCACATATGATTTGCCCATAGTCTATTAGTTAGAAGGGGGCCTTATTTTTTAGGACAGAAGTCTGTCTTAAAAAGATAAGGTCCCCTTTTGCCTTTATAAGGAGGAAAAAGAATGATTACGTTAACAGGACACACATTGACAGTTGAAGAAATGAAGAGGTTGTTACTTGAAGGTGAAGGTGTAACAGCTTGCCCAACTAGTATGCAAAAAGTGGCAGAGTGCCGCGAAGTTGTCGAGAAAATTGTAGAGGACGGAAAAGTCGTTTACGGTATTACAACTGGATTTGGAAAGTTTAGTGATGTACTTATTCAAAAAGATGATGTAAAAGCACTTCAACACAACTTAATTCAGTCACATGCGTGCGGAATAGGCGATCCATTCCCTGAAGAAGTATCACGCGGTATGTTGATTTTACGAGCTAATACGATGTTAAAAGGAGTATCGGGTGTTAGACCACTTGTTGTAAACATGCTTCTTGAGTTTGTAAATCGTAAAATTCATCCAGTCGTTCCGCAACAAGGATCACTAGGAGCGAGCGGTGATTTAGCACCTTTATCTCATCTTGCTCTCGTTTTGTTAGGTGAAGGTGAAGTGTTCTACAAAGGAAAACGAGTTCATGCGATGGTTGCTCTTACAGAAGAAGGACTTGAACCTATTGAACTTGAAGCAAAAGAAGGTCTTGCGTTAATCAATGGTACGCAGGCAATGACAGCGCAAGGGGTTCTTTCTTATATAGAAGCTGAAGCAAGTGCTTATCAATCAGAATTAATTGCATCGATGACAATGGAAGGATTACGCGGCATTATTGATGCATTCGATGAAAATGTTCATAAAGCGCGTGGTTATAAAGAGCAAGTCGAAGTGGCAAGCAGAATTCGTGATATTCTTCATGATAGTAAACTTGTGACAAAACAAGGAGAACTTCGTGTACAAGATGCATATTCACTTCGTTGTATCCCGCAAGTTCACGGTGCTTCTTGGCAAGTTTTAAATTATGTGAAAGAAAAATTAGAAATTGAAATGAATGCAGCAACAGATAATCCACTTATTTTTGATGGCGGTGAAAAAGTAATCTCTGGTGGTAATTTCCACGGACAACCAATTGCATTTGCAATGGACTTCTTAAAAGTAGGGATGGCGGAGCTTGCAAATATTTCAGAGCGCCGTATTGAACGCCTAGTAAATCCGCAATTAAATGACTTACCACCATTTTTAAGTCCAGAACCAGGACTTCAATCAGGTGCCATGATTATGCAATATGCAGCGGCTTCACTCGTTTCAGAAAATAAAACGTTAGCTCATCCAGCGAGTGTAGATTCAATTCCGTCTTCAGCTAACCAAGAAGATCACGTAAGTATGGGAACAATCGCTTCACGTCATGCGCATCAAATTATTCAAAATGCAAGACGCGTTCTTGCAATTGAGATGATCTGTGCGATGCAAGCAGCAGAATATCGCGGAATTGAAAACATGAGTACAGTTACAAAAACGTTCTATCATCAAGGTCGTCAGCAAGTGCCTTCTATTACAAATGACCGTATATTCTCAACGGATATTGAAAATATCGCGCATTGGTTAAAAACGAATTATTCAATAAAGGAAAGATTGGATGTAAATGCAGCACTATAAAACGAGAAAAGGGAGAGATTGAAATGGAAAAAGTACAACAAACAATTCGTGCGGCAAGAGGTACTGAGTTACAAACGAAAGGATGGGTTCAAGAAGCTGCACTTCGAATGTTAATGAACAATTTAGATCCTGAAGTAGCTGAAAAACCAGAAGAATTAGTTGTGTATGGCGGAATTGGCCGTGCAGCTCGTAATTGGGAAAGCTACCATGCAATTGTTGATTCATTAAAAACGTTAGAAAACGATGAAACGTTACTTGTTCAATCAGGAAAACCGGTAGCGATTTTTAAATCACATGAAGATGCGCCTCGCGTTCTTTTAGCGAACTCAAACTTAGTACCGAAGTGGGCGAACTGGGATCACTTCCGTGAACTAGAGAAAAAAGGTCTTATGATGTACGGACAAATGACAGCGGGTAGCTGGATTTACATTGGGACACAAGGGATTTTACAAGGAACATATGAAACATTTGGTGAAGCGGCACGTCAACATTTCGATGGTTCATTAAAAGGTACTGTAACGATTACTGCTGGTTTAGGTGGCATGGGTGGCGCACAACCGCTTGCTGTAACGATGAACGGCGGTGTTGTAATTGCTATTGATGTAGATAAGCGTAGTATCGATCGTCGTATTGAAAAGAGATATTGTGATAAGTATACAGAATCATTAGAAGAAGCATTGGCTATTGCAAACGAATATAAAGAGAAGAAAGAGCCTATTTCAATTGGATTATTAGGTAATGCAGCAGAAATTTTACCTGAGTTAGTAAACCGTAATATTATCCCTGACTTAGTTACGGATCAAACTTCTGCCCATGATCCATTAAACGGTTATATTCCAGTAGGTTATACAGTAGAAGAAGCAGCGAAGCTTCGTGAAGAAGATCCAGAACGTTACGTACAATTATCAAAAGAAAGTATGAAAAAACATGTAGAAGCAATGCTTGCAATGCAAGAAAAAGGCGCGATTACATTTGATTACGGAAATAATATTCGCCAAGTTGCTTTCGATGAAGGATTAAAAAATGCTTTCGATTTCCCGGGATTCGTTCCAGCATTTATCCGTCCATTATTCTGTGAAGGAAAAGGACCATTCCGCTGGGTAGCACTTTCTGGTGATCCAGAAGATATTTATAAAACAGACGAAGTTATTTTACGCGAATTCGCGGATAATGAACATTTATGTAATTGGATTCGTATGGCACGCCAGCAAGTTGAGTTCCAAGGTCTTCCATCACGTATTTGTTGGCTTGGTTATGGCGAGCGTGCAAAATTTGGCCGCATTATTAATGAAATGGTGGCTAATGGGGAATTATCAGCACCGATCGTTATCGGCCGTGACCATTTAGATTGCGGATCAGTAGCATCTCCAAACCGTGAAACAGAATCTATGAAAGACGGTAGTGATGCAGTAGCAGACTGGCCAATTTTAAATGCATTAATTAACAGTGTAAACGGTGCAAGCTGGGTATCTGTTCACCACGGTGGTGGCGTTGGTATGGGGTATTCACTTCACGCTGGAATGGTTATCGTTGCAGATGGAACAGAAGCAGCGGCAAAACGTATTGAACGCGTATTAACTTCTGACCCTGGTATGGGTGTTGTTCGTCACGTTGATGCAGGCTATGACTTAGCGGTTCAAACTGCGAAAGAAAAAGGCGTTAACATTCCAATGATGAAATAAGGAGGAAGAAACATGCTGGACACTTTACTAATAAATATCGGTCAATTACTAACAATGGATCAAGAAGATGGCTTGTTAAGACGGGAAGCGATGAATACGCTTCCTGTTATTGAAAACGGTGCGGTTGGAATTGAAAATGGTGTAATTACTTTCGTTGGAACAGCGGAAGAATCTAAAGGATTACAAGCGAAAGAGGTTATTGATTGCGGCGGAAAAATGGTTTCTCCTGGTCTTGTTGATCCGCATACTCATCTTGTATTTGGTGGATCTCGTGAAAATGAAATCGCGCTAAAACTACAAGGAGTTCCGTACTTGGAAATTTTAGAACAAGGTGGAGGTATTCTTTCAACTGTAAATGCAACGAAACAAGCGTCGAAAGAAGAACTTGTTCAAAAAGCTAAATTCCATTTAGACCGTATGCTATCTTTCGGAGTTACAACTGTAGAAGCGAAGAGTGGTTACGGATTAGATGATGAGACAGAATGGAAACAATTAGAGGCAACTGCACAATTACAAAAAGAGCATCCAATTGATTTAGTTTCAACATTTTTAGGTGCTCATGCAGTTCCGAAAGAGTATAAAGGAAGATCGAAAGAATTTTTACAATGGATGCTAGATCTATTACCAGAAATGAAAGAGAAGCAATTAGCTGAGTTCGTTGATATTTTCTGTGAAACAGGTGTGTTCTCTGTAGAAGAATCAAAAGAATTTTTATTAAAAGCGAAAGAGCTTGGCTTTGATGTGAAAATTCATGCAGATGAAATCGACCCTCTTGGTGGTGCGGAAGCAGCGGCTGAAATTGGTGCAGCATCAGCGGACCATTTAGTTGGCGCTTCTGATAAAGGAATTGAAATGCTTGCAAACTCTAATACAGTAGCGACTTTATTACCAGGAACAACTTTCTATTTAAATAAAGAAAGTTTCGCACGCGGCCGCAAAATGATCGATGAAGGTGTTGCGGTTGCTTTAGCTACAGATTTTAACCCAGGTAGCTGTCCAACTGAAAACATTCAGCTTATTATGAGCATTGCGATGCTGAAACTGAAAATGACACCAGAAGAAGTTTGGAATGCGGTAACAGTGAACTCATCTTATGCCATTAATCGAGGCGATGTAGCTGGGAAAATTAGAGTTGGTCGTAAGGCGGATTTAGTTTTATGGGATGCTTATAATTACGCTTACGTACCGTACCATTACGGCGTAAGTCATGTGAATACAGTATGGAAGAATGGGAATATCGCATATACAAGAGGTGAACAATCGTGGAGCACGGCCACTATTTAAAGAAAAATGCAAAGTTTATCGATCGGGAAGTGACGAAATGGAGCGAAATGATTAAAAATTGGGAGGAAGGTGTGGAAATATTCGGTGCTGCCTTAATTGGAGCGCCCTTTTCTAAACCATCTATTAGTCATTCAGGAGCATGTTTTGCACCAAAAACAATTCGTTCAATGTTGGATGCATATAGCACGTACGCAATTACAGAAGAACACGATATGAAAGAAAGTGTTCTTCATGATTGTGGTGATATTACGATGCATGTGACAGATATAAAAGAGAGTCATAACCGAATTGCGAAAACAGTTGGTCACTTGACGAAAGTAAATCCGAAAATGATACCAATCGTTCTTGGTGGTGACCACTCGATTAGTTTTCCGAGTATAACTGGTTTTGCAAATAGTAAAGGGAAGGTCGGTATTATTCAATTTGATGCCCATCATGATTTACGTAACTTAGATGATGGTGGTCCATCAAATGGTACACCGTTCCGTAGTTTGCTAGAAAATGATGTGATTACAGGAAAACAACTCGTTCAAATTGGGATTCGTAATTTTTCAAATGCACGAGCGTACCATGAATATGCAAAAGAGCATGGCGTGACAGTGTATACAATGAAAGATGTAAGAGAGCGAAAAATAAAAGATCTTATTTCAGAAAGTATTGAAGTATTAAGAAAACAAGATGTGACTTCTATTTATATTTCTCTTGATATGGACGTACTAGACCAAGCGTTTGCGCCAGGCTGTCCAGCAATTGGCCCTGGTGGGATGGATAGTACAACTTTACTTGATGCAATTGAATTCCTTGGTAAAGAGCCACTCGTTCAAGGGATGGATATAGTAGAAATTGATCCAACTCTTGATTTTAGGGATATGACGAGTAGAGTAGCTGCGCAAGTGATTATGAGTTTTCTTTTAGCGCGAGAAACGATTAGTAGACAGGTTAGTATATAAGCGAAGGATCGTGTGTGAAGTTTTGAAGCAACCGTTTTTGTCATTATATAAAAATACATCGCTACTTATATGTAGTGATGTGTTTTTTTTGTTTTACAAGGTATATAAAATTGGAGAAAATGGGTGTGGAAATGTAACAAAATCGCGGGTTTTTTAGTGTTTCTGTACAGCTTGAATTTTTATGTGTAAATAAATTGACATAGAAAATAATTTTGTGATATTATAAAAATTTTGCTAAAAAAATAAATGTGTGTTAAGATTGAAAAGGTTACCATATATGGAGGTGGATTATTTGTTTCAAATTGGCGATAACATCGTTTATCCAATGCACGGAGCAGGTATAATTAAAGCCATAGAAGAAAAGGAAATCTCAGGAGAAAAAAGACAGTATTATGTTATAAAAATGTCGGCTAGTAATATGGAAGTAATGATTCCTATGGGGAAAATATTGAGTTCAAATATACGACCAGTTACAGATATAAAGGCATTAACAAACATAATAGATATTTTTCAGCATGGGGAATCAGATAGATTACTTACGTGGAAACAAAGGTATAAATTGAACACTGATAAAATAAAAACGGGTAAAATACAAGAAGGTGCTGAAGTTGTACGTGATTTATTACGTATGCAGAAAGAAAAAGCACTTAATGCAAGCGAAAAGAAAATGTTAGATAACGCACATGAATTTTTGATTAGTGAGCTGGGATTAATTGAAGGTATCACAGAAAATCAAATAAAAAGCTTTTGTTAAGATTCATTGTAGATAATGTATTACATCCCAAAAAAGATCTTGAATTTTTTGGGAATATAATTATAGAAAATCAATCATTTCAAAGACATTCAACTCTTTCAAACCACTTTTAGAGCATTAACCTCTTTTGTTATTACTACAATTTAATCCATTTTTATTTTTTAATTTCTTTTACGAATGTTCGAAGTTTAATTAAATAACTCGATAAAATAGTTACTTGATTTTTGCAATCCTGATTCACACTGGCACGGACGAGGAGCCGTAAGGATGAAAGAGAGGTAGGGCTTTCATTGTTTTAGGTATATAAGTTATTATTTTTAGAAGAATACTGAACCACTCCCACTTCTATTGTTAAGAGATTTTCCATATGTGAGGAGATAATAATTGTTTATTTTCTTTATTTAAAAGAGATAAACGAATTGTTAGCCTTATATGGTCAACTAAAAAAGGTTTCCTACTTAGGAAACCTTTTTAATTTTATTTATTCCATTTCAGGATATTTTTGTTTTGTTAGTTATCGGGAAAAAGTAAACAAATGTTACTCCATTACGATAATAGGTTTAATCGTTTTTCCTGTTTTAGAATCTTCAAATGCTTGAGCAATTTCTTCAAAAGAATAGAATTGTACAAACTTATCGAATGGGAATAGTCCTTTTTGATAGAAATTAATTAATTTTGGAATGAATAGTTGCGGTACTGCATCACCTTCAACTACCCCTTTAATTGTAATAGCTTTTACGACAATTTCATTTGTTACGTTTAAAGTTAAATCCTTTTTACCAACAGCAACAGTTGCCATTGTACCTTTTACTCGTAAGCATTGAATGGATTGCAGTGTAACAGTATTTACGCCAGTTGTTTCAAATGAGTAATTAGCTCCACCGTTTGTAATTTCTTTAATTTTGGCAACTGGATCTTCGTTTAAGTTATTAATCGTGTGTGTAGCCCCTAATTCCTTCGCTAATTCTAAACGACTATCATGAATATCAATGGCAATGATTGTAGTACATCCAGCAATTTTAGCTGCCATTAAGCCACTAAGGCCAACAGCACCGGTTCCAAATACAACTAGGCTACTACCTGGTTTTGGCTGTAATGAATTTAGGATCGTACCGCTACCAGTCATAATTCCACAACCAAGTGGTCCTAACAAACGTATATCAACATCTTTTGGTACTTTTACAGTATTATTCTCATCAACCACGGCATGGTATGCGAATGAAGATTGGCCGAAGAATTGAGAAATGTCATTATTGTTAAGATCGTGTATAGGTGTTACATGGCGTTTGTTTTTTCCAGAGAAGTTTAATTCAATCATATTTTCGCAAGCAGCAGCATTACCATCTAAGCAATTTTCACAATGACCACAGTAAGAAAATCCAAGTACAACATGGTCACCAGGTTTAACCGATGTTACATTACTTCCCACTTTTTCTACAATACCAGAACCTTCATGTCCTAAAACAACTGGTTTTGGTGTTGGCATTGTACCGTCTAAAACTGTTGCATCTGTATGACATATACCCGAAGCGATAATTTTTACTAATACTTCATCGTCTTTAATATCGTTTAAGTATACTTCTTGCATATTAAAATCTTTTTCAGGTGTAGAAACGATAGCTTTTGTTTTCATTGTTATCCTTCTTTCTAAAAATTAAATAAGAAAAAATACTTTCAACTATCTAGGAGTCTTTTATTAGTTCCTAAAATTTCGTTGGTATAATTAAAAAACAAATGAATTATTGAAACCTCGTTAGTTTAAGTTTGAACATAGTACATTGGAAACAGGTTCTTTTTGGTTAGTAAATAGTTAAATAATTAATTACCAATATATTCTATAGTAATAAAACTAGAAGAAAAGAAAACATCCACTTAACAAGTATTTTCCTCATCCACTTACTGAACATAAAAATAGACAGTAGAGTCTTGAATACCAGAACCCTTAAAGTTAAAAAACAGTTAGTTTTATTATGCGAATATTCCTACGTAAGAGCGTATAAATTGACGTTACTATCTAAAAGTAAGTATGATGCGATTATAGTAAGAATTTTTTAGGGGGAAGAAAAATGACAAGTGCAAATAATAAAGCTGCAAGTATTTATGAAGGAACAAATATAAACGATTGGGGATCTTTTGAAAATATTGAAGAAACGAAGTTATTTCATCCGATTCAAATTGGATCTTGGTCTCTTCGTAATCGCATAGCGATGGCACCGATGACGAGATGTTTCGCGGATCATGAAACGGGAGTCGTTGGTACTGATGTGGTAGAGTATTATAGAAAACGTGCAGCTGATGGAGTTGGCTTAATTATTACAGAGGGAATCGTCATTAGCCCAAGGGCAAAAGGTAATCCGGGAGTACCAGGGATTTATACACAAGAACAAATCGATTCGTGGAAGCCTGTTACAGAGGCAGTACATAAAGAAGGTGGAACGATTATTGCTCAAATATGGCATGTTGGCCGTATGAGTCATCACGAGATAATTGGTGGGCAAATGCCACAAGCACCGTCTGCTATCGCTGCAGAGGGAAATGTTCCGCGTTTTCGTAAACCGTTCGACACGCCAGAAGCAATGACGTTAGAAGAAATACAAGAGGTGATTGGTCAATACGCACAAGCTGCGAAAAACGCGATTGAAGCTGGATTTGATGGAGTAGAAATTCATGGGGCGCACGGATATTTAATCGATCAATTTACTTATGAGTTCGCAAATAAGCGTACTGATAAATACGGCGGAGATTTAAAGCAAAGGCTAACGTTTATGAAAGAAGTAACGGAGGCTGTAATAGAAGCTGTTGGGGCTGATAAAACACTTCTTCGTTTCTCTGCTTTCAAAGGTGATAATCCAACTTATATGTGGGAAAACCCTGAGCTTGCAATTGAAACGTTTGTAAATATGTTTAAAGAAGTTGGATTAACGATGATTCACCCTTCAACGATGAATTATACGGCAGTTATTGCTGACGGCAAGAATTTTCATCAATTAGTAAGAAAGTATTGGGATAGTACTATCGTAGGAGTAGGTAATTTGAATCCGAAAGAGGCAGAAGAAGCACTGCAAGAAGGAACAATTGATGTAGTGGCATTCGGAAGACCTTTAATAGCTAATCCAGATTTTGTTCATCGAATTAAAAATGCTGAAAGTTTAGTTGAATATGATGCGAAAGAGCATCTTGCTACATTAATTTGAATAAAGATAAAAGGAGAACACATCAGGTGTTCTCCTTTTATTATGGATTTTCATAGGAGGAAGCGGGATGAGTGAAACGCTACTCGTTATTATTAGTATATTGCTCTTATTGATGTTACTATTAATCATTTTTTTTATTATTACATTTTTTATTAAAAAACGGACGCATCATTCTATATTAAAGTTACATCCATACTTAGGAAGGATGCGTTATTTACTTGAAAAGATAGGACCGGAATTTAGGCAATATTGGTTTGACCATGATACGGATGGAAAGCCCTTTTCACGTTATGATTTTCAAAGTGTAATGTTTCTAGCAAAATACCGTTCAGAAATACTCGGTTTTGGATCAAAACGAGATTTTGATGCATCTGGATATTATATCGCTAATACATTATTTCCGAAATTAACAGATGAATTAAGTGTGAATGTAACGAAAGAACGTGAAGGGAAAAAGTATGTGATTCATAAAGAAGGGTTATTTTCACGAAGAGAAAAATTGACAGCGGATACAACGAATCTTTGGTTATATGAAGAAGACGATGCAATTATCGTCGGTGAAAACCGCAAATATCCGTGGAAACTGTATGGCATGTTTGGCGCATCAGCAACTTCTTACGGTGCGATTGGCGAAAATTATATTTTGGCAAGTGGATTTGGCGCGAAGATGGCTGGCGGTTCGTGGATTAATACGGGGGAAGGTGGTGTAATACCGGAACATTTACATACCGGTGCAAATATCGTTGCGCAAATTGGTCCAGGATTATTTGGATATCGTGATGAGGATGGTAAGTTTTCAATGAAGAAATTTATGGAGAAAGCGAAAGAAAGTAATATTAAAGCATTCGAATTGAAATTTGGGCAAGGTGCGAAAATACGTGGTGGTCATCTAGAGGGACAAAAAGTAAATGAGAAAATTGCTTCTGTTCGGAATGTGCGAGAAGGAGAAACGATTAATTCACCGAATCGATTTCCATTTTTAAAGAATGCAGTAGATACACTTTATTTTATTCAACGTTTGCAAGAAAACGGTGGTAAACCAGTTGGGATGAAGATTGTAATTGGACAGCAGGAACCGTTGGAAGATTTATTCAAAACGATGAAAGAGTTAAACATTTATCCAGATTTCATTACAATTGATGGTTCAGAAGGTGGATCAGGTGCTACGTATAAATCAATGGCAGATAGTATGGGAATACCGCTTATTCCAGCATTACTGACATGTATTGATACAGCGAATCATTACGGTGTTCGGGAAAAATTCAAAGTGTTTGCCTCAGGGAAATTAATTACACCAGATAAAGTGGCAATTGCTTTAGCCATTGGTGCAGATGCTGTAAATTCAGCACGCGGATTTATGATGGCAAGTGGCTGTATAATGGCACTTCAATGTAATTCCGGACAATGTCCATCTGGAGTTGCCACGACGAATCCGCACTATCAAAAAGCGCTAGATCCGTATGAGAAGAAATGGCGAGTAATGAATTATGTTGTTAGTATGAGATATAGTTTGTTCTCACTTGCGGCAGCAGCGGGAGTAAAGAGCCCGCGCCATTTAACGAGAGAGCATATTGTGTTTAAAGATGAGGTGGGGCGGATAGTTCCTCTTTCAGAATTGTTTCCTACTAGTAAATAGAAGATAAGCTATGTTTAATACATTAAAAGTCATACATTCGTATGGCTTTTTTCTTTTAAAATTCAACTAATAAAAGAATGAAAATAAGGTGTGAAAAAACGCTATTTTATTTTCTGAATATTTTTACTTTAATTTCTTTTAAAAACCGGGTAATCCACTGGGATAAAGGCGTTTATAAAGGTTTTCACATGTAGTGAAAAGGGCTTGTTCACTTGAAAGAACAAAAAATGTTTGTTAAGGTAGGGAACCATAAGCGAAAACAAGAAAATAGAAAAAGTCATTTTTCGAAATTTTGAATGGCTTATGTAACTAAGGGAGAGATTTGGTGAAGATTGAGATTATGGTTTCGCTTGCTATTTATATGGCAGGTATGTTGTATATCGGTTATTGGTCTTATAAGAAGACATCCGATTTATCAGATTATATGTTAGGCGGAAGGGGACTCGGTCCAGCAGTTACAGCTTTATCAGCTGGTGCTTCTGACATGAGTGGTTGGATGCTAATGGGATTACCTGGTGCGATGTATGCAACAGGATTATCAAGTGTATGGATTGCGATAGGTTTATTAATAGGTGCTTATGCAAACTATTTAATTCTTGCCCCGCGTTTGCGAACGTATACAGAAATAGCAAATGATTCAATTACTATTCCAGATTTTTTAGAAAATCGGTTTAAAGATCGTACGAAAATACTTCGTTTTGTCTCCGCTATCGTCATTTTAGTGTTTTTCACATTTTATGCGTCAGCTGGTTTAGTTTCAGGTGGACGTTTGTTTGAGAATTCTTTCAATCTTGATTATAAAATTGGTTTATTTGTAACTGTCGGTGTCGTTGTTGCTTATACATTATTCGGTGGCTTTTTAGCAGTAAGTTGGACCGACTTTGTGCAAGGTTGTATTATGTTTATTGCTCTTGTGTTAGTGCCAATTGTAGCTTTTACAGATGTCGGTGGTGTAACAGAAACATTCAATACGATTAAGCAAGTTGATGCATCGCATTTAGATATGTTTAAAGGTACTACAATTCTTGGTATTATTTCATTTTTAGCATGGGGTCTTGGGTATTTTGGTCAACCGCATATTATTGTTCGCTTTATGGCAATTACCTCTGTTAAAGATTTAAAAACTTCTCGTAGAATCGGTATCGGTTGGATGACGATTTCAATTATAGGTGCAATGCTTACTGGTCTAATTGGTATTGCTTATTACGCTAAAAATAATGAGAAATTACAAGACCCAGAAATGGTCTTTGTAACATTCTCAAACATTTTATTCCATCCGTATATTACTGGATTTTTATTGTCAGCTATTTTGGCTTCGATTATGAGTAGTATTTCCTCGCAATTACTCGTTATTTCAAGTGCTGTAACGGAAGATTTCTATAAAACATTTTTCCGTCGTAACGCAAGTGATAAAGAACTTGTATTTATCGGTAGACTGTCAGTATTAGTAGTAGCTATGATCGCAGTTGTTTTAGCGTATCATCCAAGTGATACAATTTTAACACTTGTCGGTTATGCTTGGGCAGGATTTGGTTCAGCATTCGGACCCGCCATTTTATTAAGTTTATATTGGAAGAGAACGAACAAATGGGGCGTTCTTGCTGGTATGATTGTAGGTGCAGTAGTTGTTATTACTTGGGTACAAATTCCAAGTTTAAAAGCGACTATGTATGAAATGGTACCTGGATTCTTCTGTAGTTTATTAGCTGTTATAGTTGTAAGTTTATTAACGAAAGAACCAGTGAAAGCAATTCATCGTGAATTTAACGAGATGGAAGCAGTATTGGAAGAGGAAACGAAATAATTAGCGAAGAGAGTAAATGGTAACTAGCATTTACTCTCTTTTGATTTAAAATGAAAATAAGTGCTTGTTGACAACTAAAAGTAAGTAACTTATAATAAATATTGAGTTCAAGATAATTTATTTCCGAATAAAGATTTCAGATGGAGTAAATATTTTTTTGGAATTATCTCGAATTCGAGATGAATTCAGTGATATAGAAGATAATGCGTAATTTCACAGCTTATATCTCGAATTAAAGATAAAATCATAACGATGGATTTTACTTTGCAGTATGGACAAAATGAATAATGAATTTTAATGTATAAAAGTTTTTAAAATGAAATAAAAAGGGGCGGAGAAAATGGAAAAGAAAACAATGGGAATTCATCACATTACAGCAATCGTAGGACACCCACAAGAAAATGTAGATTTTTATGCAGGTGTATTAGGATTGCGTTTAGTAAAACAAACAGTGAATTTTGATGATCCAGGTACGTATCATCTTTATTTTGGTAATACAGGAGGAAAGCCTGGAACAATTATTACGTTTTTTCCATGGGCAGGTGCTCGTCAAGGTATTATTGGGGACGGTCAAGTAGGCATTACGTCTTATGTCGTACCAAAGGGCGCAATGGAGTTTTGGGAAAATAGATTAGAAAAATTCGACGTACCGTATACAAAAATGACTCGGTTTGGAGAACAGTATATAGAATTTGATGATCCACATGGTTTGCATATAGAATTAGTTGAAAGAGAAGAGGGCGAATTAAATAATTGGACTTTTGGGGAAGTTACGCCAGAAGTAGCAATTAAAGGATTTGGCGGTGCTGTTCTTTTATCGGCACAACCTCAAAAAACTGCTGAATTATTAGAGCATGTTATGGGGCTTGAGAAAGTAGGAGAAGAGGGAGAGTTTATGCGGTTCCGTTCTTCTGCTGATATTGGAAATATTATCGATTTGAGATTATCAACAATTGGACGTGGGCAAATGGGTGTTGGTACAGTTCATCATATTGCTTGGAGAGCGAGTGATGATGCTGATCAATTAGACTGGAAAGAGCATGTGTCTCGCTTTGGATATGGTGTAACCCCTGTACAAGACCGAAACTATTTTAACGCAATTTATTTTAGAGAACACGGCGAAATCTTATTTGAAATTGCAACAGACCCTCCTGGTTTTGCCCATGACGAATCTTTAGAGACGATGGGTGAGGAGTTAAAATTACCGGATCGATATGAACAACATAGAAAACAAATTGAACAGACACTCTTACCATTTGAAGTGAGAAATCTAGATTAAAGTGATTGAAAGGGGAAAAGGAATATGATGAAACATGTTTTTCAAAAAGGAAAAGATACGTCAAAACCAGTGTTGTTATTGCTTCATGGTACAGGAGGAAATGAATTAGATTTATTACCGCTTGCAGAAAGAATTGATCGGGAAGCTTCTGTATTAAGTGTTCGTGGAAATGTATTAGAAAATGGGATGCCTCGTTTCTTCCGCCGATTAGCAGAAGGTATTTTTGATGAAGAGGATCTTGTTTTCCGTACGAAGGAATTAAATGAATTTTTAAATGAAGCAGCAAAAACATATGAATTTGATAGAGATAATATCGTAGCTGTTGGGTATTCAAATGGAGCAAATATTGCGGCGAGCTTATTATTCCATTACGAAAATGCATTAAAAGGTGCAGTCCTTCATCACCCAATGGTGCCTAGAAGAGGAATAGAATTACCTAATTTAGCAGAGAAATTCGTATTTATCGCTGCTGGAACAAATGATCCAATTTGTTCACCTTCTGAGTCAGAGGAATTGAAGATGCTATTAGAAAATGTAGATGCTAATGTAACAATGCATTGGGAAAATAGAGGACATCAATTAACGATGAATGAAGTAGAGAAGGCAACAGAATGGTATGAAAAAATATTTTCACATGCATAAATAGTAGACTAAATCGAGTGTAAAATCATAAAGATTTTATACTCGATTTTTTTGTTGCAATTTAAGGGGTTAAAAGAGAATAGGAAAGTTATGTTAAAATATAAAGAAAATGTAGAATAATGGAGGGGAACTATTAGATGTCAAACTACGAAAATGAAGAAATGCTAACGGGTGGGAATGTCTCAAACGTATATCGTTCGGAAGATACTGTTCGACGAGAATTAAAGCAAGGCAGTACCAAAATTCATAAGCTATTAAATCATTTGGAAAACAAAGGTTTTAGTTATGCACCAAAGTTTTTAGGTATTGATGATAAAGATAGAGAGATATTATCATTTATTGAAGGAGAAGCTGGTAATTACCCTTTAAAAGAGTACATGTGGTCTAATGATGTTTTAAAAGAAATAGCGAAGATGCTCCGTCTTTATCATGATGCTGTGAGTGATTTCCCGTTATCAGATGATTGGAAACCGATGGATAATACTCCAAATAAAATAGAGGTTGTATGCCACAATGATTTTGCAATATACAACATTATTTTTAATAACGAAAAACCAGTAGGTATTATTGATTTTGATGTTGCTGGTCCTGGACCAAGACTTTGGGACATAGCCTATACTCTTTACACTTGTGTCCCATTAAGTAGAGTTTATTATAAGGAAACAGGTGCGGCGGTTTATTATAATTCATTACAGCATGCAGACCGCATAAAGCAAAGAGTTAAATTGTTTTTTGAGTCCTATAAAAGTGATGGCATCGCCGAGGATTATTTGGAGATGGTACTTCTACGATTAGAAGGATTATGTAAATACATGAAAAGAAAAGCACTAGAAGGCGATATGAACTTCCAAAAGATGATAGATGAAGGGCATCTTGAACATTATGAAAATGATATTCAGTTTATTCGTAAACATGGAAAAGAGTGGATTTAATAAAATAAATCGTATACAAAAATAAAGCTCAGAGTCATATAGGGACTTTGAGCTTTTTAACGTATTAGTGTAGATGTTTTCCACAATAACCCGACTACTTATAACAGATGTCTTTTACTATATTAATGTAGCATAGTTAAGAGTTTGTTACAGGCTGAGCTGTAGCAATCGGTAATTGAATATCGACAGTTGTTCCTATGTTTAATTCACTGGAAATGAATAATTTTCCGTGATGCTCTTGAATGATTTTATAGCACATCATTAAGCCAAGGCCAGTTCCTTTTTCTTTCAAGCTATAAAAAGGTTCGCCAAGACGAGCCATGCGCTCTTCAGGAATCCCACAACCTTCATCCATAATGCGTATTGAAACAAAATCATTTTCTAACGAAGCTGTTTGAATGAATATGTTACCACCATCAGGCATCGCCTCGATTGCATTTTTTAATATGTTAATCAAAACTTGTTTTAATTGATTACTGTCACATTGAATGTCAGAAATATAATCGAAATGATCCATGATGATATGAACGCTATGCATAACTGCTGTTGGTAAAATAAAAGTTACAACTTCTTCAATTAATGTTTGTACGTTGCATGTATGAATAGATAACACTTGTGGTTTAGACATCGCCATAAATTGGCTTGTTATAGATTCCATTTGTGAAATTTCACTCAACATAACGTCTACATACCATTTATTTTCCTCATTTATTTCTGGATGTAATAATGTTAAAAATCCTTTTAATGAAGTGAGTGGGTTTCTAATTTCATGGGCAATTCCAGCTGTCAGTTGTCCTACTACTGCAAGCTTTTCGGATTTTCGTAATAACTTTTCAGTTTCTTTTAGTTCGGTAACGTCCCTTCCCATCACTATAAGACCTTTGCGTGAGCCATCAGGGTGGAAGAGTGGGACCTTTGAAATACTTAAAATTAGGTCGAAATCATCTCTATGTATAATAAATTCCTCTCCGTGAAGAATTTGTCCTTTTTGCCATGTTAGTTCATCAACTTCTTCACAATGCAAAAAAGCTTCCCGATACGCTTCGTTATATTGAATGAGTTCATTATCTCTTTTTCCATGATAAGGAACGTTATGGAAATTGAAACAAGAAAGCGCATAGTCATTCGCTTCAAGCCAGCGCCCTTCATGATCCTTAAAAATAACAAATGCAGGCATTGAATTCATTAATGTGCGTAATCGTTTCTCACTCTCTTGTAATACTTTCTCAATTCTTTCTGATTTTTCAAGGGGTTTCATAATGGCGTATACACCTGTTAAACGGTTTTTAACAAAAATAGGAACTAATTTTGTTACGACATCTAGTAAATATCCGTCTTTATGATAAATAGAGACGATATACTCTTTTTGATTGTCAGCTGCAGCATTTTTTATGTATTGTAGCACTTGATCAGAAATATGTGCTTCTAAAATAGACGTGATTATTTTTCGCTCTAATTCGTTAGAAGTATAACCTAATATTCTTTCCGCAGCGGGGTTAATATGTAAAATAACTCCTTCTAAATTCAATGAAATAATACTATCAGGGTTATGTTCAAAAAGAGATGCATACATTTCTGCTAAAGAACGATTTTGTATATGGTTTCGCAAGCGCTCCGATACGTTTGGGTGACGCTTTTTTTGAGTAGATGAATGTTTTTTACGACTCATAATATTTCCTCCGTACAACTAGCATCTAAAAAAGATGAATCTAGTACTAACTATAATATAGGTGCAATGTGTATTTCTATAAAAAATGGAAATTATATAATAAATTTTCTTTTTTATTTTTAGTGGAAGGTAAAAAAGGGTAGTAATAAGAGAATCTTATATTGCTTTATTAATATTTTCTAAGTTACATGAATGTATTTTCGTTATAACATTAGAATAGAAGAGGGGGAAGGAATATGAAAAATTATATTCAAGGAATTGATCATGTACAAGTAGCGGCGCCAGTAGGATGTGAAGAAGAAGCACGAGAATTTTATGGTGATAAAATTGGTATGGAGGAAATCCCAAAGCCAGAGGAATTAAAGAAGCGTGGTGGGTGTTGGTTTAAGTGTGGAAATCAAGAGATTCATATCGGAGTTGAGCAAAATTTTAATCCAGCTAAAAAAGCGCATCCAGCTTTTTATGTTTTGAAAATTAATGAATTTAAACAAGGGTTAATAAAGCAAGGTATTGAAGTAATAGATGATCATGCGCGACCAGATGTAATCAGATTTTACGTGTCAGATCCGTTTGGAAATCGAATTGAATTTATGGAAAATAAAAACTAGGTGAAGGTCCACCTAGTTTTTTACACTTTTCTAAACAATCCTAATACTTCAACAGTCTCCGTAATATTAACGAATGCATGAGGATCAATTTCCGAAATCGTTAGTTTCATACTTGCTAATTCTTCACGTGAAACGACTGTCATAAGTACACGTTTTTTCTCGTTTGAATAAGCACCTTCACCATCAAGTAACGTAATTCCACGTACTACAGTTGAAAGAAGCTTTTTTTTCATTTCTTCTGCTTGATTTGTTACAATCATAAGTGTAACTTTACGATGTTTCGTATGAACGGCATCAATTACTTTACCAGTTACATAAATTGAAAGTAAGCTTGTAAGGGCAACATCCCAAGTGAAGAAAAATCCTGCAATGACAACAACAACAGTATTTAATGCAATAAGGAATCCACCAAGTTTAATATCTCGCTTACGAGATAACAACATACCGATAATATCAAATCCACCAGTTGAACCATGGCAGTTAAAGACAAGACCAATACCAGCTCCGGCGATGACACCGCCAAATACAGATGATAAAAGTGGATCTGTTGCTACGACTTTTACTGGAACATAGTATAATGCAACAGATAATACAATTACAGAAACAACCGTGTTAAAAATTACTTTTTTTCCAAGACCTATGTATCCTAAAATAAGGATAGGTAAGTTCAATACAAAGTTAATAATACCTGTGTTTACAGGGGTTACAATCCCTAAAATAATAGCAATTCCGCCAATTCCACTACTTAAAATTTTATGGGGGATAAGGAAAAGATTAAAGGCAATTGCGATAATAATAGAACCAAAAATAACACCAAGAAATCTGACCATCTCTTTCCCGTCCTTCACTAAATAATCATATTATTTCAAGATTATATATGAAATTGAAAGTTTTTTGGGAAAACAGTTTATTTTGGAAAATTAGATTAATCTAAATAATTCGAGTGTTTGAAAAAAATGGGAGGGGATACAGATATGAAGATAACGACGTATCAACAGAAGAGTCCTTTAAAACAAGAGTGTGAGGATTCATCTTTTTGTAATGAAGATAAAATGATTTATGGTGTATGTGATGGAGCAACACCGTTAGTTCCATTTTGTGATGAAGAAGGACATAATGGAGCATACATTGCTTCGCATTTATTTGCAAGTCATTTTACTTCGCTACGAGGAATCAATAGTTTACAAGATGAAGTTGCAAAGGCGAATGAATTATTGCAAAACAAGATGCTAGAGTACAAGGTTGATACGAGAAAAAAAGATCATCTGTGGTGTACATGTATTGCAGCAGTTCAAATAGAAGGCGATAAACTTGAATATGCACAATTAGGTGATTGTATGATCGTTGCAATACTTCAGGATGGAGCGATAAGAGTATTAACGAAAGATACGGTTCAAGGAATTAGTAAACGTGCAAAAAAGAAGAGAGAGGAAGATAGAGAAAAGGGATTACCTATACCTGAGGAACACGTTTTTCAAGATGTTCGGGAGCAGTTAAAATACAATCGCTATCTTGCAAATATGCCAAACGGCTACTCAGTTGCAAATGGGATGAAAGAAGCTATGGATTATTTACAATATGGTGAATTACAGGTAGCTGAAGTAAGTGGGGTTTTTATTTGTTCAGACGGATTGTTTCACCCAGAGTGGTCGTTAGAACAAACTGTAGCATATATAAGAAAGAATAGTATAAAAGAATATGTAGCAATCATTGAAAGGTTAGAAGGAGAAAATAGAATAAGACCAGATGATAAAACAGTTATTATGATCGATTTGTAAGAGGAGGATGTTCATATGGAAATTAAATGTGTAAATTTAACATTTCAAAATGAGTTAGTTCCTTTAGAAAAAGTAAATAAACTGATCATCCACCATACGTCAGAAGATGGCTGGGATGTGTATAAAACTCACGAATTTCATCAAAAGGTAAGAGGATGGAGCGGGATTGGTTACAATTATTTTATTGAAGAAGATGGAAGTGTAGTCGAAGGACGAGGTTTACATATTGGAGCACATGCGAAAGATAATAATAGTGATACAATTGGAATATGTATGACGGGGAATTTTGATAAATATGATCCAACTACTGCACAAATGAATTCATTATATTCTTTATGTAAAATATTTATGAAGCAGTTTGCCATAGAGAAAGGAAATATACTCGGCCATAGGGAGTTAGAAGGGGTTACAAAAACTTGTCCAGGAAATCGCTTTTCTATGGTAGAGTTAAGAAAAGTATTATCTTAAATATAGAGGAGTAACGAATGATGATGAACATAAAAATACCGACTGATAAAAAAGAAGAGCTTGTAGCACAAATTCAGCAATTTTTCGTTGAAGAAGATTTAGATGAAATTGGACGTTTCCAAGCAGAACGTTTAATAGAAGAAATGATAAAGTTAGTAGGACCATTTGCATACAATCAAGCAATTGGAGATGCAAGAAAACTTGTAAGTGAGAAATTAACAAATATTGAAGAAGATTTGTATGTGTTAGAGAAGAATGAAGGGAAATAAAAAAAGACTAGAAATTTGGTCTTACCCCTGTCAAGTAGACAGTATGAAAAAGACTAAGCAGCCATCGAGATTCGATATTCTATCGGAGCTCG
>NZ_JAWRYM010001317.1:0-231 GCF_046534555.1 Bacillus sp. SIMBA_074
GGAGCAAGATCTCCGTAAAATACATATGCGACGATGAAGGCTACTATAAACCCTGTCATATGAACCATTTGTAAAATGAAGCCACGCTTTAAACCGATTAATAAACCGATTAAAAGAATGGCTAGAATTGCTAAATCAAGCATGTACTCAGTCCTTCTCTCTCTTTAATTCCAGTTGAAGCTGGTCTAGTTCATCTTTTAATTTAATATATTCGTGGATGGTATTCACGGC
>NZ_JAWRYM010001318.1:0-231 GCF_046534555.1 Bacillus sp. SIMBA_074
GCGAAGACCTCGCCAAGCCGCTCGGTCTTCTGCCGGCGCACCAGCTCCGCGCCCGAATGCGCCAGCGAGGCAATCGGGGCCAGCGAATTGTTCAGCTCGTGGCTGATGACACGGATGACCTTCTTCCAGGTCTGTACTTCCTGGCGTCGCAGTTCGGAGGTCAGCAGGCGGATCAGCAGAAGTTCATGGCCGCGTCCGTTGAGGTGGAAGCTGCGATGCGACAGGTGGTAG
>NZ_JAWRYM010001319.1:0-231 GCF_046534555.1 Bacillus sp. SIMBA_074
CTGAGAGAACCATTTCGATCATCAACAGAACAAGTCGTGATTCAATCAAATTTTACAGGATTGATCCTTTCACTTTTGATTTTATTACTAGTATTAATGACGCTTTATCAATTCATGAACACATCAAGCAATATGTAACAAAGATTGGCATCCCTAGCTATTCTGAGAAACTAAATCAAATAGTAATAAGTCTACTCAACAAGGGTATTTTCGTTGAAAGGAAAGAAACGT
>NZ_JAWRYM010001320.1:0-231 GCF_046534555.1 Bacillus sp. SIMBA_074
TTGCCGCTCGCAACCGCGATGACGACACAGATCGCGTACCAAGCAACTGGAGGAAGGAGGAACCCGACGATCGAGGCGACCGCAAATGAACCCGCTTGGGTAGGAGTCGCCGCGCGGCTGTCACCGATCAGTCTAAGAGCTCGCACCCGCCGTGCTCTTGCGAGAATCATCTGACGGCGGAGGGGGCTGATCTCCGAGATTCCGAGTGCGAACAGCATCACCGCCCAACCG
>NZ_JAWRYM010001321.1:0-231 GCF_046534555.1 Bacillus sp. SIMBA_074
GGATGACATCTTATGTTAGGTACAATTAACCACTTGACATGGTGATGAAATTAAAAATACCTTTAAATTTATTGGATTTTCTATACTTTTTTTGTAGTTAATTTAAACTAATTATAAAAGGTTGATTAATAACATATGGGGTCATTAATAAGGGGGGATAAAATAGTGATATTCCCCCTTTATTGCATTTCTCGACGGCCTGTCTATACTGTCTCGTTTTCTTTATTCTTG
>NZ_JAWRYM010001322.1:0-231 GCF_046534555.1 Bacillus sp. SIMBA_074
GGCCATCGCGAAGGCCGGCTACCGGGTCACCAGCTATTCTCCGTGCGTCAAGAGCTTCGACCGCGGCACCTGGTACACGACGACCATCCGTTACTGACGGTCGACGAGACGAGAGAACGCACCCCCGGAGCATCCGGGGGTGCGTTCTCTCTTGTCCAGAGGTCAGCTCTCGATGTGCCGCTCGTCGGGGCCGTCGTAGAAGGACAGCGGACGGATCAGCGCGTTCGATCC
>NZ_JAWRYM010001323.1:0-231 GCF_046534555.1 Bacillus sp. SIMBA_074
CTACAGTCTTTCTTCTTCCACCGTTTGCTTTTAAGAGCAATCTTTTACCTAGGTTTGAATCAAGTGCAGTTTTAATATCAGCTAGAGTTTTTGGCATTTTCGGTCCACCTCACTAAGTTAAGTATATCACAAATTACAAATATACGCAAACAAAATAATAAATTATATCAGCACTTAAAAATGTAGTCAATATATTTTTATCTGAAATCCGGCAAAATCGCGAACAATTTT
>NZ_JAWRYM010000186.1:0-367 GCF_046534555.1 Bacillus sp. SIMBA_074
AATTTTCTAGCATAATCTGACTGAACGTTTTTTAATTGTTCGATTTTAATTACTTCTTCAATTTGACCATTTCTAAAAATAATGACCCTGTCGCAAATATAGGCGGCGGCCTGAATATCATGAGTAATAAAAACATAGCTCATATTGTAGAGGTTTTTTAATTCCTTAAGTAATTCAAGCACTTGTATTTGAACTGATACATCTAAAGAACTGATTGCTTCATCTAATAAAATACATTTTGGTTCTGTGGAAATGGCCCTTGCAATACATACCCTTTGAACCTCTCCCCCTGATAATTCATGAGGATATCTTTTTCTGTAGGACGGATTTAATCCAACTTGATTCAATAGATTATCAATCCTGTTTT
>NZ_JAWRYM010001324.1:0-231 GCF_046534555.1 Bacillus sp. SIMBA_074
TTTCAAATACTTTTAGATAGCCTTGTGCTGTAGCGTACCAGGAAAACTGTCTGGCTCGCATCAGTGCCTGTTTTCCCATTTCCGTGCGAATATGGGGGGCGCTCCATAATAACTCCCAGATGATTGGCAGCTCTTTGCTCCATTCTTTAGGAGGAATTAAGAAGCCGCTTCCCTGATGGGTCACTACCTCCTTGATCCCGCCACGAGGGGTAGAAATAACGGGCTTACCTG
>NZ_JAWRYM010001325.1:0-231 GCF_046534555.1 Bacillus sp. SIMBA_074
GGCCGTTTCCTTCACACTCAGCTCATTCACACAACGAAGGATGATGACTATTCGATATTTTGCCTTGAGCTTGTACAGGGATTGTTCTAATTTCGCACGCTCCTCCTTTTCTACGAGTGCTTGTTCTGGCAGACCATTTTTTGAAGGAAGGATGCGCAAAAGCTGGCTGGAGAAGTGAATCAGTTTTTTTCTGCGATAATGATCAATCCCTGTATGCTTTGCAATAGAAAG
>NZ_JAWRYM010001326.1:0-231 GCF_046534555.1 Bacillus sp. SIMBA_074
TATGAAGTGGTGTTCACCCCCAGCAGCGGTCGAGGTATCGCCGAGTACTGGGAGGATGCGCTTCGCGTGGAGGATGCCACCGCGGTCGACGTCGCGCAGGGACAGATCGTCGCCGGGATCGATGGCGTGCTGGACTCCTACGGCGTGATCTCCGGTGTGGTCGAGACGGCGGGGACTCCATCGGGTGATGCCCTCGTCGAGGCTTTCCAGGGCGGCAAGCCGGCAGGAATG
>NZ_JAWRYM010001327.1:0-231 GCF_046534555.1 Bacillus sp. SIMBA_074
CTGCCAACCTGCGCGGGGCGCGCGATCAGGCAGTGGCGGAGGGGTCGTGGACGGGCCGCTGCAGCGCGCGGGTGGCGCGCAGCTGACGCAGCGCCTGCTCGATGCGCTGCCGGGTGCGCGGTTGCCAGTCGTCGTCGCAGACCCGCCAGGCCTCGCGGCGCAGGCACCATTGCCATTGGCTGGCGGCCGCGCTCACTTCCAGCACGGCGCCGGGCAGCGGCAGCGTGCAGG
>NZ_JAWRYM010001328.1:0-231 GCF_046534555.1 Bacillus sp. SIMBA_074
CTGGTGTATCCGAAGGAAGTAAGATATCACTGGTTCTTATTCCCAATGACTTTGCATAATCTTGGAAGTGCAGTCTAATTGAACCGTATTGATCATGGGTTCTATTTTCAAGATAAGCAGCAGCCAATTCCTTATAACTTTCATTAAGTGAGCTATTTGCAGTTGAGTAGTTATATTCAGAAACTTTCTTTCTAAAAACATCCCAGTTATCAATAATTTTTCCAATGGCGG
>NZ_JAWRYM010001329.1:0-231 GCF_046534555.1 Bacillus sp. SIMBA_074
GTAGCCTCACGCTCATCCTAGCGCTCATATTGGCCACGTCGCGCATGGTAATCCTTCGCTACGTAGATATACCGACCGAACTAAGTAGAAATACTTAGGCATCCCACCATCTTCACGCTATGCCTCATCCCGCCATGGAGATGACGTGGACAAGACGCAGGAGCCACAGAAACAACAGTCACGCGGTACGGGACGACCCAAGCTATCGCGCAGGTCGGTGCTAAGTGCGGT
>NZ_JAWRYM010001330.1:0-231 GCF_046534555.1 Bacillus sp. SIMBA_074
CTATCACGACGCGTTGACGGAGCTGCCAAATCGGCGGATGTACGTGCAGCATTTAGGCAAGGAAATCATGCAGGCCAAACGCTTTCAGTCGAATATGGCCGTACTCTTCCTCGATTTGGACCGCTTTAAAGACGTGAATGATTCGTTTGGGCATGACGTGGGCGATTTGCTGTTGATTGAGGCTGCCAAGCGGTTGCAGCAATGTGTCAAGACAGGTGATATTGTTGCGCG
>NZ_JAWRYM010001331.1:0-231 GCF_046534555.1 Bacillus sp. SIMBA_074
GGAATTGAATATGTACTCGAATATCGCTGCGCACTCAACCCACGGCTGTTTGAACGTGATAGCCTCTAGGTTGTTTTCCTTCACATACTGGCGCAGGATGCCCTCCAGCTCTTCGTCTGTCATCGTGTTTAGAAAGTCATAGCATGCGTACTGCTTGGCCTTGTAGAACTTGCCCTCGACAAACTTCTCAACGTAGCTTTGTAGTAGGTGCCTCGTGATAAACAACGGGTC
>NZ_JAWRYM010001332.1:0-231 GCF_046534555.1 Bacillus sp. SIMBA_074
GCCTGCACGATCACCAGCCGCTCCGCGAGAGCCTGGGCGTCGAGGATGCCGTGCGAGACGAGGATCGTCGTGGTGGCTCCGCGCTGTTCGCGCACGACCTCGCGCAGCTGGGCCGCGGCCTCGACGTCGAGCGAGGTGAACGGCTCGTCGAGCAGCAGCAGCCGCGGCGAGGCGGCGAGGGCTCGGGCGAGGGCGATGCGCTGGCGCTGTCCGCCGGAGAGCTCGTCGGGC
>NZ_JAWRYM010001333.1:0-231 GCF_046534555.1 Bacillus sp. SIMBA_074
TGAGCTGCGTCATCATTTAGGGAGACTACCGTTTTCTTTCCTTTCAGGTTCGTTTCTGCTTCTTGCATGGGCAGCGCATCGAGGTCCGCTCGCAGGATTAACGATTTGCCCTCCTGCTCACCGCAGATCGTCCCGATGATGCCTCCGTTTGGAACGATTTCATACGTGATTCCCAGCTTCTCCAATTCATCTGTAACGACTTTCATGGTGCGCACTTCCTGCATACCGATT
>NZ_JAWRYM010001334.1:0-231 GCF_046534555.1 Bacillus sp. SIMBA_074
GTGACGAGCGCGGCGAGCAGGGACCGGGACTAGGCTAGGGTGATGATCGCGGTGATCGCCGCGCCAGCACCCGTCGCGATCATGACGGCGGCGAGCGCACAGGCGAGCAGCACCGCGCCGCCGAGCACGGCCGACGCGACACCGGCGATCGCTGCGGTGCCGATCCACACGAGGCGTTCCGTGGCGGAGGACGGGAGGGGCTCCGCCGGGCTCTCGGACCCGCTCGTGTCC
>NZ_JAWRYM010001335.1:0-231 GCF_046534555.1 Bacillus sp. SIMBA_074
TCGAGGAGCGCTTTCACCGCTTCGAAGTCGTCGCCGCTTCGTGCGGCGGCGTCGGCGGCGTGCAGAAGCTCGGGCAGCCGGACCAGTCTCGGAACGGTATGGCCGGGATCCAGGAAACCGACGCCATCGTTCGGCCGGAATCGGAGAGCCCCCTGGCGGGTGATGTCACCGACGCCGGTCAAGAAGTCGACATCGTCGAGCTGCTGAGGGCGGCGTGCCTCCTCGCGGGCG
>NZ_JAWRYM010001336.1:0-231 GCF_046534555.1 Bacillus sp. SIMBA_074
CTGGAGAATTACGGTAGCCAAGATCGTGTTGGTCCCTCTCCTGCTCTTTTTCTCACTGGTTATCGGCCTGATGATCGGCTACGGTGTGGTCGGGCATAAGCCAGCTTCTGAAGTGCTTGATATGGGTACATACAAACATATGTGGGACTTGCTTTTTGCCGAGACATAAACGAGGAATTAGCAGTCATGATTGCCAGCCCAACCGATTGGTTAGGGCTCTATTTTTTGAGG
>NZ_JAWRYM010001337.1:0-231 GCF_046534555.1 Bacillus sp. SIMBA_074
GGCGGAGAACAGCATGGCTAACCCTCAGGCTTGCTGGGACTGGTGGGGGTTTGCTGAGAGTACTTGGCAGGTCAACCCGCTGCACGATACCCGCGATGGCACCCAAGCGAGGGCGTTGATGGCAATGGTAGATCAGCTGCAGGCTGCCCCTACAGAGGAAGAAACGGTCGCGGCCGAGTAATCATGCGGCAGCTTGCGCTATCAGCGTTAGCTGCCCAGCTCGCTTTCCAG
>NZ_JAWRYM010001338.1:0-231 GCF_046534555.1 Bacillus sp. SIMBA_074
GGCGTCGGCGCCCTCGTGCTCCTCTACTGCCGGTGGTACTTCTACGAGGACTCGGCCGGCGTCGGCCAGTTCGCGGGCGTCCTTCTCGGGTTCGCCGGCGCGATGTACGGCCTCGTGCTGACGGACGACCCGGTCATGCTGGTCAAGTTCTGGGAGGTGACGGGCATCCTCTCGTACCTCCTCATAGGCTACTACCGCCGCCGCTCCGCCAGCCGACGTGCGGCACTTCAG
>NZ_JAWRYM010001339.1:0-231 GCF_046534555.1 Bacillus sp. SIMBA_074
GAACTCAAGATCTCCTTCAACGCCAAATATATGATTGACGCGCTCCGTGCAATTGACAGCACAGAAATTAAAGCAAGCTTTACTGGCCCGATGAGTCCATTCGTCATTCGCCCAACTGACCATGACTGGATGCTGCATTTGATTCTGCCAGTCCGTACCTACTAAGCATTTTTTCGTAAAAGACTGTTTTTACGTAAAAGAAAGGAGCCAAGCCATGGGTGAGGTTTCCAT
>NZ_JAWRYM010001340.1:0-231 GCF_046534555.1 Bacillus sp. SIMBA_074
TGAGGGCGCCCGCCACCTCGCCCGCACTCCGGACTTCCCGAACCAGGCGTTCGCCACCGACACCGTGCTCGCACTGCAGTTCCACCTGGAGGCCGACCACCGCACGATCGGGAACTGGCTGATCGGGCACGCGCACGAGCTGCGCCACCATGGCATCGACCCGCGCGCGATCCGCGAGCAGGCGAGGATTCACGGCCCGCGACTCGAGGCCGCCGCCCGTGCCGCGATCGC
>NZ_JAWRYM010001341.1:0-230 GCF_046534555.1 Bacillus sp. SIMBA_074
AGAACAAACATCTTTCATTAATAATATTATATACAATTGATTCTTCAACTAACCTGCCCCGATAGTTACATAAAGAAAAAGCTTCCTAAAAGACAGCTCCGATCTTCAGCTAACGCACCCGTTAGCCATCCATGAAGCGCAAAAATCAGCGCTTCACCACAGAGAATGAAAATTGGTTTCTAGGTCGATAATGTTTTAATGGCTGGCGAAGAAGGTCGTTGAACTATGGT
>NZ_JAWRYM010001342.1:0-230 GCF_046534555.1 Bacillus sp. SIMBA_074
GGGTGTTTACCAGGTGATTTGAAAGAAAAAGTAGATCCGTATTTACGTCCACTATATGATGCGTTACGTGATATTCTTGGACAAGAATATACACAACGTATGATGGAACGTGGTGTAATTGAAATTGCAACTCTTGCTTATATGAGAGGGCGTACTCTGGATGAATCATTTGTTATATTAGATGAGGAGCAAAATACAACTGGTGTTCAAATAACAATGTTTTTAACACG
>NZ_JAWRYM010001343.1:0-230 GCF_046534555.1 Bacillus sp. SIMBA_074
CTTTTAGCTTATGCGAAGCAACAGGCCATTATTACGCACAATACGGCAATTGGCATTGCCAGTAGCAGAGCCGTAGCCTTATCAGCACATTTTGGCCTGTATCAGTTGGGCGACGTCTCACAGTTGCCAGCCTTTCTGCAAAGTGAAGAGGTTGGCGACTGGAATTACAACTGGCAGCATACTGTCACAGTCGAAGCGTTTGATACCGTTAGCGCCGCATTAAGTTGTTT
>NZ_JAWRYM010001344.1:0-230 GCF_046534555.1 Bacillus sp. SIMBA_074
GTTGAAAAGCACGTCGTACTCATTGAACGAGATGTCCCGCGTCGGGAACTCCGCCGCCAGTGTGCGCATGACGGCTACCTGTGCCCGGAACAGCGATTCCCACGCACCCACGGCGCTGACGCGGGCGCGGTTCGTCGAACCCTGCGTCGCGGTCTCGGCCATGACTCATCCTCCTGATCGACCTGCATGCATTCGCATCTTCTCATCATGAGCGATGGTCAGCATCCGTG
>NZ_JAWRYM010001345.1:0-230 GCF_046534555.1 Bacillus sp. SIMBA_074
GCAGGCCTTTTATCCAAAAGCTTGATTGCCTCGTTACGTCCGCGGATGAAGATATAATCATACCTTTTCTTTTGATCGCGACGGATGATGTCATCGATCGGATGATTCGACTTGAAAAACTGGACGTGCTGAAACGTAAAACCACCCATTCCATTACGGAACTGGAAGGGGAGGACGCAGTCTAAAGAATATTGCTCCTGCTCGTGTGCTGGCAGCTGTGCCACTTTTCG
>NZ_JAWRYM010001346.1:0-230 GCF_046534555.1 Bacillus sp. SIMBA_074
GTCTTCGGCATAGAGAGAAGGGACTCCCAGCAGGCCCAGACCGCGCTTGATGTCTTCGCGTTGATCACGAAAGCAGGCGCGCATGTGCTGCACGCGGGGATCAGGCTCTTTACCTCGCTTGGCCTTGTAGTCAGGGAACAAGTCGTAGCGCCACTTGGCTTTTCCGTCCCAAAGCATGATGGGGCGAGCTTTCAGCTCATTAACGTAACGACGAACGCTTTTGATCGATC
>NZ_JAWRYM010001347.1:0-230 GCF_046534555.1 Bacillus sp. SIMBA_074
CTGTCACATCCGCGAGAAGGCTGGTCGCCTCGTCGGCGGTGAAGGCGAGATCGGCACCGGAGATCTCGCTGGTTCGCACCCACCTGGCGGGCGACACCGGAAGTGCATCGAATCTGCCGGCGAGAACCACCCGAAGGCGGACATCGCCGCTGTCGACCGCCGCCGCGATGGCCTCCCGCACGTGCGCCGACGACCGATCCAGCTGGTCGATCACGAGATACACCCGGGAG
>NZ_JAWRYM010001348.1:0-230 GCF_046534555.1 Bacillus sp. SIMBA_074
GGCGATGTGAGTCTGCTGGCAGAATTTCCTTCTGCGGATGGTGAGCTTTCGGCGATCATCGATGAAGAGGGCGGCGTGTGTTACGCATACCTGAGATACCGGGGAAGACTGGTCGCCCATGCCTGGCTATACAACCGCGGCGATCCATCACAAGGCGAGCTTTCGGAGACGGACGTGCCGCCGGTCAAGAATCCGGCCCGGTATGTCATGGCCCCGGAGTTCGCGCTTCC
>NZ_JAWRYM010001349.1:0-230 GCF_046534555.1 Bacillus sp. SIMBA_074
GGTGGCGGCAGCTGAGCGAATCGCGGGGCGCGTCGTGTTCGACCAGGTGCCGACGGGTGTGGCGGTCACACGATCGATGACACATGGAGGGCCGTATCCGGCGACGACGGCGCCGGGCTCGACCTCCGTCGGGGGTGCGGCGATCCAGCGCTGGCTGCGGCCGGTCACCTATCAGAACGTGCCGGACGAGTTGCTGCCGCGCGAGCTGATCGACTGACCGGCCTGGCCAG
>NZ_JAWRYM010001350.1:0-230 GCF_046534555.1 Bacillus sp. SIMBA_074
GCCGTCGCTGCGCAGCATGAACGCCGGACTGTGTCCGGCGTCGATGACCTCGAGGTCACCGCTCTCAGGCTGCAGCTCTGCGTGAACCGCCGTGACGAACATCGTCGTCTCAGAGAGGTCCTCTTCGAGGAGTCGGTCGGCATCGGCGATCGCCTCGGCGATGCTGCGTTCGGGCGCCGTGCGCAGCGATGCGCGCACTCCGGCCGCGACGATGGCGGGGCCGGTGCCCT
>NZ_JAWRYM010001351.1:0-230 GCF_046534555.1 Bacillus sp. SIMBA_074
GGGCCGCGAATACGTCGCATCCGTCCGATCCCTCATAGGCGATGTGCCACGCTTCGTGGACAAGCTGCCGCACAACTTCCTCTATGCAGGGCATATCGCGCGGGCTTTGCCACACGCCAGGATCGTGTGCCTGCGCCGTGATCCCATGGATACCTGCCTGGCCAATTTCAGGCAGCTTTTCGAGCTTTCCACGCCCAATTACGACTACTCTTTCGACCTGCTCGACACCG
>NZ_JAWRYM010001352.1:0-230 GCF_046534555.1 Bacillus sp. SIMBA_074
CGCCAGGTCCATATATCGCGAAAATGGAATGGCTTGCCCTGGTTGCTTCTGTATTTCCTCTCGAATCAGCGTATTCAAGTCCATTAGGCTCTTCTCCTGCTATCCAAATTCAAGCTATTAAGGCTATAATACGAAAAGAAGTCATACAATGTGAAAGAGATAAAGAGATAAGGGGTTCTCGAACGGTTCCCATCATGAAGGCAAAAGGTGAAAATATGCGCAAATTTCTG
>NZ_JAWRYM010001353.1:0-230 GCF_046534555.1 Bacillus sp. SIMBA_074
TGGCATTGAGGGAGAGGAGTGCCTTCAGCGCGTGCGGGCTGTTTGAGCCGATAACGGCATAGACATTTGGCACACTTCCGATGGATTTCTTGATCTGACTAAAAATCTCGGCAGCTGGACCACTGGCGTCCCTGTAGGACGGACTGCTAAGTCTGGGCATGACGATCTCCGAGAATGAGTTGAAAGTGACGTAACGGCCAAACGAGCTGCCAGTCACGGGATGGAGAAAG
>NZ_JAWRYM010001354.1:0-230 GCF_046534555.1 Bacillus sp. SIMBA_074
GGAAAACGATGACAGAAGAATTCACCTTAGGAAAAGAAAAAACTTCTCCGTTCCCAGAGAAGTTATCTTACTTAAAGTCCTCGACATTCACTTTGTCAATGCAACGGCTGCAGATTCCGTAGAAGGTCAATCGATGGTCGGTAATGTAAAAGTTATAAACATTCTTGACCTTTTCTTCTGCTGTTACAAGCAGATCTTCAAAAATTTCATCCACTGTGCCGCAATTGAGG
>NZ_JAWRYM010001355.1:0-230 GCF_046534555.1 Bacillus sp. SIMBA_074
GAACTTACTTGTAAGTGATGGCGGAATTGAAGGTGCCGTACTTAAATTGGATAAAGGACTTGATCATTTCGAGTTGAATGGCTGCGAGATTAAAGCGGGAGCTGGGGTGTCACTTGTCAGCCTTTCCGTTCAAATCAGTAAAAAAGGATATGCAGGATTGGAATTTGCCAGTGGGATCCCTGGTTCGGTCGGCGGAGCTGTCTATATGAACGCTGGTGCGCACGGTTCCG
>NZ_JAWRYM010001356.1:0-230 GCF_046534555.1 Bacillus sp. SIMBA_074
GTTTTAACTACAACTATTGATGTATATGTAAAAGATCTTAATGGTTGTGCGGTTAAGAAAACAGTTTCTATTGAAACTGAAGACCCTCCACGTATAGATCCTATTCCGGCTCAATGTTATTTGGGAAGCGCTATTTCTGTAAAAATAACAGGTGTTTTTGCTACACCGGCAACATTTAGTAAAGATGGTACTAATTTCGCATCGACAGATACATTTAGCTTAACTCCGGG
>NZ_JAWRYM010001357.1:0-230 GCF_046534555.1 Bacillus sp. SIMBA_074
GAGTCCGGCAGAGGTGGACGCAAAATGCTGTTGATTCAAGTAGTAGTCCCAGTCACTCAATTTCGTGGGGGCTTTGCATAGGGATCTCTTGGTCATCGCGCTACCCGCCCCACCTATTAGTATACGAACTACGTACTGCGTACTCAGATAGCACATCTCAAGGACAGATCTTTGTTTACTCAGCTGGTTGGCTAATGCTAGGTTCAAGAACTTCTTGTTCATTCAGATGG
>NZ_JAWRYM010001358.1:0-230 GCF_046534555.1 Bacillus sp. SIMBA_074
GGCTATTGAGCACGAGGCCGATGAACACGGTCCCGACAGGTAGATGCACAGGATCAGCTGCTTCGCGTCAGCCTGCACGCTCTTGGAGTTGAGCTCCCGTCCGGTGCGGACCTCGAACCAGGCGAGCCCTCGCAGGGTTCCTTCTCGTCGTCTTCTTTCGCACCGGCAGCCTCAGCATGCTGCGCATGATGGGCGGCGCCCCCGAGCCGCCATCTTAACCACAACAGCGC
>NZ_JAWRYM010000187.1:0-365 GCF_046534555.1 Bacillus sp. SIMBA_074
GAATATGGTTTGATAATCTATCAGCAGCTGTTGTCTCTGTAGGAACCAATGGAAAGCGAAGGCTTACGGATGAGTTTCAACGCTTTGCTCTCCATTACCGCTTCCAGCCTGTCTTTTGCAATCCAGCACAAGGGAACGAAAAAGGACATGTTGAGAACAAAGTAGGCTATGCTCGAAGAAATTGGTGCGTTCCTTTACCTGTAGCTAATGATTTGGGACAACTACAGAAAATCATCAATCAGCAAGCCCTTGAGGATCTGAGAAGACCCCATTATGCGAAGAGAGTTTTACAACAGGACCTTTGGGAGCAAGAGAAACACAAACTGTTGGAACTCCCTACTGTACCCTATCAACCTTTCCGTTTG
>NZ_JAWRYM010000031.1:0-63734 GCF_046534555.1 Bacillus sp. SIMBA_074
CTCATTAACATAAGAGAATAGTAACGTGCTTTTAAGTTTAAGAATAGTCTAAATCCTTAAGTTGATGGATGTGGGGTACCGCCACATGCCCATCAAGCTAAGATTTTAAAGTACCCCCTAAATGGAATTTTTTTATAGCACCGAAGTTCATTTTTATGATTTTTGGGGAAGAATGTGCTTCTTAACTTGATACCGCAAAAAAACAAACAGGAATGACTATTAAGTCATTCCTGTTCCTTAAAGAAACATTCTATGGTACTAGCAACTGCCTTGAATGCTTCACCTTGGACACTAGAAATTAATAATCCTCCAATTATATTTTTCTACTGTGAATTTACACTATCCCAGTTATCATCCCAATTTTCAGTAATATGCTTATAAGCTTTAAAAGGTTTATCACGACTTGGTGAAACATATTTTAAAGCATCTATCAACTCTACAAACTCCAAAATACTTCAGGCCCTTCTTTTAGAACTGGAGTTACCTCTTCGTTGCGAGATAAAACTTCCATTTAGGTGGTGCTATTAAATTTTAAAAGCTAAAACAAGCATAACCCCGTTCTAAATTTAGGACGGGGTTAAAATATAGTTGTTTAATTTCCAATATAAGATACTTCACTGTACTCAAAAATATAACAATAAAGTCGATTAAAAATCTAAGGTTTATTCAGGCGCCCGATTGCGGAAAATCAAGAAAATGATTATGATTGCTGCCTATAGCTTGTTGAACTAACGCACCCGTTACTTTAAGTGAATTGATTCACAATCTCACCGGAAATTCACTTGAAAAATCTGAATTAACTTAATAAAAAAGGGACTCCCTTTTTGGGAATCCAATTCATTCAGTGTCACTTTGGTTAAAGTCTAATCTTCTCGGTTCGCAACACTGTCATTAGCCTCATCGGCACCTTCGCCGACTTTGTTACCCATCGCTCCTCCTGCAACAGCTCCTGCAACGGTACCAAGTGGACCAAGAACAGAACCCAAAGCAGCTCCAGCGACAGCACCGACACCAGTTCCTACCGCTTCGCCAGCATCATTATCAACACGGTTACGTTCGTTTTTATCAGCCACTCATCTCACTCCTTATTTAGAATAGGCAAGTGCATTCCAGCACAATACCTTACATATTTTGACCTATAAGGACAGATTTATTCAAAGTGTTAGAATCCTGAGGATTTAGCAAACCGGCGCTTTACATAGCGATGATCTTGGTCTATGTAATTATTGAAATGTTTGATTGTAGAATGAGTAGTACTTTTATAAAAGTCATTCACCTTTAATTTTTTGAGTGAACAAAGTAAAGAAAGGGCCTTATCTGTTGTCAGAACCGTTGGTTCTCCAAAAGTTTGAACGAGTCGTTTCATAAAAGCATACGCAGATTGTGTATTCCGTTTCTTAAGTTGATGGGCATATGGCGATACCCTTTAATCGTAATCAGCATTATAATAATCGTTATTTAAGCTGGGCACTCTTCTATGGAGACGATATTCTATGTGAAAGGTATTATGTGATTACTTGTACTGAGGCTCTTCATGTTCAATTTGTTGAAGACGAGGATTTAAAGATTCAATAATTTCTTGAGTTTGTTGTGCTGCACCTTTATATAATTGTTTTGCTTGCTTGTTATCAGTATCAAGAACAAATCCTTCTAGGCATGCTTGAGCACTCTTTAATCCAGCGATAGTTTGTTTAAGTTTAGTACTTACTGTCATGTAGTATTCCTCCTTGTAAATGTACTTCAAAATATAGAATGCCTATTTTGTTATCATAGTACGATTTCCAATTTTAGGGTTATGCGAATGAGAAATTTTATAGTTAATCATTCAAAGGAGGATTTTTTAGCTAATAGATGCATGGAATAGTTTTGTCCCAATAACAAAAACTAACAGAAATAAAACGATAATATATAAAGGAGATTAAATATGCTGAAAAAGATAGGAAGAATTTTCCGAGTATTCCTCTTTTTATTTATCGGTGGATGTTTAGTTCTGTTTGTTTGGGGTGAAATTGACAGAACAATAGCCGAAAAAAATGGGGTATTTAGCAAGAATTCTAGTCAATACCCTATGCGTCAAAGTGATATTACTATGTATACAGATGGGAAACAGTTAAACAATCAATTATTCTCAGATATAGAGAAAGCAAAGCATTACGTGCATATTAACTTTTTTTCTATTGCTGATGATAAAGTAAGTCATCAGTTTCTAGAGCTATTGCGGAAAAAAAGTCAAGAAGGTGTAGAAGTATACTATGCATTGGACAGGTTAGGTGGAATTTTACTAAAAAAAAAGGAAAGAGAATTATTAGTTAAAAAAGGAGTTCATTTTACATATTACAATAAACCTGCTTTCCCTTATCTTTTTTCTTCTTTGGATCATCGGAATCATCGTCGTATTTCAGTTATTGATGGAAAGGTTGGTTACATTGGCGGATTCAACATCGGAAAGAAGTATTTGGGGGAAAAAGAAAAACTTGGTTATTGGAGAGATTATCATCTTCAAATACGAGGAGAAGGAGTTCAAGATTTAGAACACCAATTTGTATTAGACTGGAAGAAAAATTCAGAGAAATCGATTCCGATACACAATGCGGTAAAGGAAAAGGGAGCAACCTCGCAACGATTTACTGCATATTATAGTGGAAAAAAACTTGGACAAGATTATGCAATGCTGTTTCAACAAGCAAAAGAATCCATCATTATCTTAACACCTTATTTTATACCAAAAGACAGAACTATTTGGAACGCATTAGTAGATGCAAGAAAGAGGGGAGTCCGTGTCAAAATTCTATTCTCACCTCATTCGGATGCACTATTAGTTAAAGAAGCAGCATATCCATATATCCGAAAAGCATTAAAACAGGGGATGGAAGTATATGGTTATAAAAACGGGGTGTTACACGGTAAAGTATTTTTGATTGATGAAAAAGTATTGATGGTTGGGACCGTGAATTTTGATTCACGCTCGTTTCATTTAAATGAAGAAATGAACTGTTATATTCATGACCCTATCTATATTTCGAGAATAAAACCAGTGATTAATGCAGACTTACAAAATTCAAAGCAAGTAACATCCTCTGACGTCAATCAATTATCTATAAAAGAAAAAATGAAAGAAAAGGTTGCAAAAATGTTTGAGTATTATTTGTAAAGACAAAGTATTTTTATATTAGGGATAGTTTCACATTGCTATCAAGATAAGAAATGCAAATACCCCATATCCATCAAGCTAACAAGGACGAGTTACCCCAAAACGATAAAAACGATCAACATGCATCAAAAAAAACACGCTAAGCAAAAATACAATGAGCTGTCCATATGGACAGCTCATTTACATAATTTTCGAAAGTGGAAGTTATTTTCTTAAATAATAATATATTTTTCTTGAAAATTAGAAGTAAAGCCTCCTACGTGAACATCTGTAATATTATTAAAATCAGTTGATACATTTACAATAATCTCTGAAGGCTGATCCATTACATATCCTTGCTCAAAAGTGAAGGTATTATGTTTTTTAAAATTTTTATTTTGTTTTATTAAATAACATGCTAGTGCTGCATTTGATGTACCAGTGGCACTTTCTTCTGGAACATTAAACAAAGGTGCAAAGTTTCTACAATGAGCTGTAGAATTATATAGTGTTTCCAGTGTAAATACATGATAACCAATTACATTATATTTCTTACTTATTTCAGCAATCCTCTTCATATCAGGAATAATCTTTAACAGGTCTGAAAGTTTTCTGACAGGTATAATAATATCGTGTAAACCTGTAGACACGATTTGAATAGGCATATCAGGTATTAGTTGTTCTTCATCTAGATTTAAAGATTCAATAATTTCTTTACAAGGAAGTGTTGTAAGGAAATTAGGGAGATTTTGTTGTAAAGATATCATTTTATTTTCGTCAATTTTTACGTTAAGCATCCCCGCTTTAGTCTTTATTGTATACACTTTTGAATTTATTTCTTTCATTTGGGCTAATAAGGAAAAAGTAGCAATTGTAGCATGTCCACATATAGCAACTTCTTCATTTGGTGTAAAATATTTAATTTCGTAATCTGAATTTACAGAAGGAAGTACAAAGGCAGTTTCGGAGAAATTTAGTTTGTTTGCAATAGCTTGCATATCTTTTGTTGTAAGATCCTTTGTGTCTAAAACAACCCCAGCTGGATTCCCACCTTTTGTATTTTTAGTGAAGGAGTTTAACATATATGTTTTAATCTTCAATCCAATCACTTCTTTCCCTTTTTTCCCAGTATATCATCTTGTAGATATAAAAAGTGACATGTACATTCCATACATCTCTAGTTAACATGACGTCTCATTATCGGTAGCAAGGAAAACGGAGGAACCTGCTCTCACAAGGGAACCTTCTTTTTTAGTTCTATGAATCTATACATTTTTTTATACATTCCTATCCTGGCACGGTTTTAGGGCTCTTGTTTGTTACTGGATTAGCCAAAAAACTGTATAAAATCTTGCATGCTCTTAGCGTGGGCGGTTTCCAAAATACTGGCATCCCCCAATATGTGCTTTCTTATGGGTATTTCTTGAACCCTCATTAAAACACTTTCCCGTCCTTTGTCTATCTTTAAAAGTAACTCTGCTTGTTTATTTAAAGTCCTTGCAACGAGGCATTGTACTCCTCCTAAAGCCAAACAAATGATTAAAATTACACATCCATATTATACTGATTAAACTAAAAATTCATTCTCTTTCCATTTCATTCATTATGTAAATAAAAAAGGATAATCCGCCCTCATAATGGACTAATTATCCTATAAATCTTTATCTAAATTTAATAAAATTAGAACTTCTTTTCCTATGTATACTTATTTCGTTATTTCACCAAACTGCGCTCTCGTCACTTTCGCCAAGTCATCAACTTTAAGCTCAATTTGTACTCCAATTTTCCCGCCACTTACAATGATCGTTTCAAGCGATTGAGCACTCGCATCAATACATGTAGAAAATAACTTCTTCATTCCTACTGGTGAACAACCACCGCGAATATACCCTGAAACTTTCGTAATATCTTTAACAGGAATCATTTCTATCTTCTTTTCACCGACCGCCTTTGCGGCTGCTTTTAAATTCAGTTCCTCATCTACCGGGATTATAAAAACATGATAATCTTTACTATTCCCTTGAGCGACAAGCGTTTTATATACTTCTCTCACTTCTCTACCAATTTTCCCAGCAACTGATACGCCATCAATTTTCCCATCGTCCGGATCATATGACATCATCGAATATTCAATTTTTTCTTTATCTAATATTCGCATCGCATTTGTTTTATCTTTTTTCATAGTGTTCTCCTTAAAAAGTTATTTCATATTATTAAATTTTCTTTTATTATACACTCTTTTCAATTTCTCCTACATAACTTCACGTATTCTTCAAAACTGAAAATATTGATATTTCCAAATTCATCTGATATAATTTGGAAAAACTTATGTTAAGGAGAGATTTTAATGCGAACTTTTAATACGTCTTTCCAACTTCATCATCATACGTAACGCCGTGTATCCGAAGAAAAATTTTTCTTCGTGGGTACAGGGCTTTTCCTGTTGACCCACGAAGCGTTCATAAAGCTATGTGGGTATTTTTATACCCGCATAGCTTTTTTTGATTTAAAAGAGGAGTGATTATGGTGGAAATGAAAAATGTAAAAGGGACAAAAGACTATTTACCAGAGGAACAAGTACTACGAAATAAAATTAAAAGAGCTTGTGAAGATACGTTTGAACGTTATGGCTGTAAACCTTTAGAGACACCAACGTTAAATATGTATGAGCTTATGTCTTACAAGTACGGTGGTGGCGATGAAATTTTAAAAGAAATATATACACTTAAGGATCAAGGAAAACGCGATCTTGCCTTACGTTATGATTTAACAATTCCATTCGCAAAAGTCGTGGCGATGAATCCGAACATCCGCCTACCCTTTAAACGCTATGAAATTGGGAAAGTATTTCGAGATGGGCCAATTAAACAAGGAAGATTCCGTGAGTTCATTCAATGTGACGTTGATATAGTCGGTGTAGAATCAGTCATGGCGGAAGCTGAACTCATGAGCATGGCGTTTGAGCTGTTCCGAACGTTAAACTTAGAAGTAACGATCCAATATAATAACCGAAAATTATTAAACGGTATTCTCCAGTCTATTAACATCCCTACTGAACTAACGAGTGACGTAATTTTATCATTGGATAAAATCGAAAAGATTGGGATTGATGGTGTACGAAAAGATGTATTGGAGCGCGGGATTACTGTAGAAATGGCCGATACAATATGTAATACTGTTTTATCTTGCCTAAAGCTCCCTATAGCCGACTTTAAAGACACTTTCAATAATACACTTGTCGCCGATGGAGTAGAGGAACTACAACAACTACAGCAATACTTACTCGCTCTCGGAATAAATGAAAATACGATATTCAATCCGTTTTTAGCAAGAGGACTCACAATGTATACAGGCACTGTGTATGAAATCTTTCTAAAAGATGGCACGATTACATCTAGCATCGGTAGCGGTGGTCGATACGATAATATTATCGGAGCATTCCGTGGTGATAATATGAACTATCCAACAGTCGGTATTTCATTCGGTTTAGACGTTATTTATACAGCACTATCACAGAAAGAAACCATATCATCTACAGCGGATTTATTTATCATCCCACTCGGGACAGAATTACAATGCTTACAAATTGCCCAGCAATTGCGCTCTACTACTTCTTTAAAAGTCGAACTTGAACTAGCTGGACGTAAATTGAAACGTGCCCTTAATTATGCAAATAAAGAAAATATCCCGTATGTGCTAATAATTGGTGAAGAGGAACTATCTACAGAAACAGTTGTATTGCGTAATATGAAGGAAGGTACTGAAGTGAAGATTCCCCTCTCTTCCTTGGAAAATAACACATTTAATAACTATATATAATAAGCGCCACCCTCATTTGGGGGGTTTTTCTAGTGCATAAATAAAGAGTCATTCAGTTTACATAATATAATTATCGATTTCTATAAATGTAATTTTCAACCATATACAAAAAAAGAGGGCAGATATGCATCTCCCTCTTTTGTCTAACTCTTTTTATTATTATTCTTGTTCTTGCTCGTCCATAATCTTCTCGAACGCCGCAGATACTTTTTCAAATTCCTCGTCATTCTCTATGTATGAGAATTCATTATCTTCTTCTACTTTTAAAAAGAAGATATCAATGTCTTCCTCAGTTTCTGTTTGAATGTCTTCTACAAAGGCAACCGCAATGTATTCTGCACCTTCGACATCCATCGCTCCAAGCACTTCAACTTCCTGTTCTTCATTATTCTCATCGGTAAGACTAAAAATTTCGCCTACTTCAATTGCTTCCATATTCATTCTCCTCCTATCATACTCTAAAAAATAAAACGTTCAAATTGTACACTTACTAACATATCTTTCCATAAAAAAGTTGAATTCATACAGAAAGAACAACAAATTCTTGCTGATTCAGTAAAAGTATTCAACTATAAGGATATCATTTATGAATAGGAATGAACATATTTTAAATGAGATAATTGGATTAATTAATTTAAAATCCTTCTTTAGATTTCCGAAAGACCTCCATGTTCCATAATGGTTCTTTCATATAGGCAGCTGGAATGCCACCTTTCAATCTGTAAGTAAATACTAAAATAGCACCTCCTATCCTGATTCCTTTCCGTACGTTTTTAGGTTGAGAGATAAATCCTTCTATATAAACTAAAGAGACTTATGCAGCAATTCCAATACATCTTTCATCGCAAAAGGACCGTCTTTTTTTACATGCTCAGCGAATTCCGAAACGAGACGTAACGTTTTCACACTTTCGATTGGATGCTCTCCTGACGCACTTTCAGCAGAAAGCATAACAGCATTCGTTCCGTCCAATACAGCTTGAAATACATCTGTCACCTCAGCTCTTGTAGGAATAGAATGATCTACCATAGATTGAAGCATTTGTGTCGCTGTAATGACATATGTATTCGTTCGATTACACTCACGAATCAGCATTTTTTGTAACAGTGGAATAAATTGATACGGCAATTCCACACCTAAATCTCCCCTTGCGATCATAATGCCATCCGCTTCTTTGCATATGTCTTGAAAATTCCCGATTGCTTCCATCGTTTCTATTTTTGCAATTAAATTTGGGGAAGTTTCTTTATGTTCATGTATAAAACTTCGTATTTCCTTTATATGACTAGGTTTTCGAACGAAAGAACACGCAATAAAATCAACTTCCTCTTCTAAAAGAAATTGAATATCTTTTTTATCTTTCTCCGTAATAGCTGGCAAACTAACAATTGTACCTGGTAAGTTCACCCCTTTATGAGAGGAAATATTGCCACCTGTTTTTATTCTTGTTTCTATTTTTTCCGAACTTATCTTTTCAACGATTAACTCAACTTCTCCATCATTAATAAGAATTCTACTTCCAACTTTCACGTCATTCGCGATCCCTACATAATCAACACTTGCTTCTTCTTTATTCCCTTGAACTGGATTGGTATGTAAAGTAAATAACTCCCCTGCTTCAAGTGTAATTTGTTCCTCTTTCATTTCACCCAATCTTATTTTAGGACCTTGTACATCCCCTAGAATTTTAATAGAATCGTCTAAAGATTTTACTAAACGAATGATGTCTTTATGACTTTCATGCGTACCATGTGATAAATTTAACCGAACAATTTTCATACCATTGTTTATTAACTGCGCTAACGTTTCTTCATTATTACTCGCTGGCCCAATTGTACAAACTCGATCAATTGTCATGTCCCCACCATCCTTTTTTAAATGTTTCCCATAAAATAAAGAGAAGATTCTTTTTATAGGAAAGACCATGTAACTAAAGGTGCAAAGAGGTTTTATATGAAGAGAATATTTTGCTGAAGAAATAGCTTTAATTTAACTTTTTGTGCCCAACATTTTGACTCAATCGTTATTGTTAGTTTCGTTGCAATGGGGTACTACTAATAATAAATCTTGTTTACATACGAACGTTAGATTGGGATATCGAAAACGACCTATGGAGGAACCACAATGACTACTCTTCGAAAAAAAATAATGGGACTAACATTAGCGGGAACGGTAGCACTATTTACATTAGCAACAGGAATCATAATGAACGATAACGAGGTAAAAGCTGAGGTGAAAAAAGCAGGAAAGCAACCTAAAAATGTGATTTTCATGGTTATAGATGGGACAAGTTCTTCTGCTACAACATTAGCCCGGTGGTACAAAGGTTCACCTCTTGCCCTAGATCAAATTGTATCCGGAGGTGTTCGTACATACTCAGCAGAATCGGCTATTACGGACTCTGCACCAGCAGCCACAGCTTTAGCGACAGGAAATAAATCAAATTCCGGCTACGTGGGCGTATTACCTTCTGTTGTGAATTCACCTGGCTTAGAACCAGTTAAAGAAGAATGCAAGTTTCGTCCAGTTGCCAACGTCTTAGAAGGCGCAAAAAGTTCCGGCCGCGCGACAGGAATCATTGCTACATCAGAAATTCAGCATGCTACTCCGGCTAGTTTCTCTGCCCACCACGTTAACCGTAAAGATTTCGAAGTACTTGGTGAACAGCAAGTGTATCAAAATATAGAAGTTGTATTAGGTGGTGGAAAAGCAGCACTTCAGCCTACGACAAGCAACGGAATTCGTAAAGACAACGAAGATTTAGTAAAAGTGATTCAAGACAAAGGGTACGACTTTGTCGAAACAAAAGATGCGTTATTAAACTCCAAATCAAATAAAATCTGGGGTTCTTTCTCTAATACTGCCCTTGCGTTCGATATGGATCGTAAAGCAAACCATCTAAAGCAACCAACTCTTTCCCAGATGACGAGAAAAGCAATTCAAACATTATCAAAAGATAAAGATGGTTTCTTCTTATTTGTAGAAGGTAGTAAGGCAGATTGGGCAGCACATGCAAATGACCCAATCGGGATGATTAGCGATGTATTGGCATTTGATGATGCAGTTACAGAAGCATTAGAATTTGCGAAGAAAGACGGTAACACTATGGTCATTGCATTAGCGGATCATGGTAATAGCGGTATTTCCATTGGCAACAGCAATACCACAAAAGGATATGATACTACACCAGTATCAGCTTACATTGCCCCACTGAAAAAGGCGAAAATGACACTTGAGGGTGCTACAAATAAACTAAAAGATGATTTATCTAATATAAAAGAGGTCGCTGCTCTTTACGGTTTAGACGACCTAACTGATAATGAAAGAGAAAAGTTAAACGCTGCACAAAAGAAAACTGATGTAGGTCCAATCCTTACTAAATTATTGGCCAACCGGGCGAACATCGGTTTTACAACTGGTGGTCATACGGGTGAAGATGTATTTTTATACTCTTATGGTCCTCAAAAGCCATACGGTTTAGTCCAAAATACAGACATTGCGAAAATAATGGCCAAAGCAATGGGCTTTCAATTAGGAGAATTATCTAAGAAATTATTCTTAGATGCTGAAACATCCTTTAAACAAATTGGTGCAACTGTAACGATTGACAAAAAAGATGCACGAAACCCGGTGCTTGTAGTAAAACGCAATAATACGGCGGCCAAATTGTTTGTTAATAAAAATATTATCTATATCGGTGAAAAAGATTATGAATTAGGAAGTGTTGTTGTAGAAAGCAACGGGAAATTCTATGTCCCTGAAAAAGCAATTCAACTATTCACAAAGCATTCTCGCTAAATTTAAAAACAGACATAAAAAAACGCTATCCTTTCTATAGACAGGGTAGCGTTTTTTTCGTTATATGGATACAAATTTATCTTATTAAATCCATTCAACAATAATATCCATAGTTTGTCTTGTTTTATTAAATTGTGGTTCTCCTTTACGGTATCCAAATGCAACCATAACTGATACCTCAAGATTATCATCTTTTAAAATTCCTTCTTGACGAAGTAAAGAATCTACTTTTTCTTTATCGAATCCTTCCATTGGACAAGAATCAATACCGATTTGAGCTGCACTAGTCATCATATTAGCTAAAGCAATATAAGATTGCTTTGATGACCAATCAAATACAGCACGTTCGGAGTCTAACAATTTAAAATCCGATTCTTGGAATTTTTTGAAGAATTCATATCTCATTTGTTGGGCTTCTTCAGGCAATCCAATAATATCTTTCATCATGTGCTGAATATACTCTGCATCATAGTGCATATCTTTGATGTTTCTTGAAAGAACAATGACAAAATGACTTGCTGTTGAAAGTTGCCCACCTGCTCCCCATGAATATGGTAATAGTTTTTCTCTTAATTCTTTATTTTGTACCACAATAAATTTCCAAGGCTCATATCCAAAAGAAGAAGGAGATAATCTTCCTGTTTCTAAAATAAATTTAAAATCATCTTCTGAAATTTTCTTCATAGGATCAAATTCTTTACATGCATATCTAAAGTTAAAAGCCTCAATAATTTTTTGTTTTGTATTTTGTTTTGTGTTAGTCATAAAAGATCCCCTTTTCATTAAATTATTATTTAACCAAATTATATTTTTAAAGTAACAATGATACAAGTACGCACATTTATGTGCTATAGTATCAAAAAAGATACTATTGTTAAGGGAGAGGCTTTTTATGATTAGTTCAAAAGAAGATGATGTAAATTATCCATTTTTAAATAAATATTCTTGTCCAGTAGAAGCTATCGTCGAGGTTATTGGCGGGAAATGGAAAGGTGTTATTCTTTATCATTTATTAGATGGTAAGAAACGATTTAATGAATTAAAAAGATTAAAACCTAATATCACCCAAAGAATGTTAACACTTCAACTTAGAGAACTTGAAGCAGATGGCATCGTACATCGGGAGGTATATCGTGAAGTGCCCCCTAAAGTAGAATATTCGTTAACTGAACTTGGCGAGTCATTACGTCCAATTATCCTTTTAATGATGGAATGGGCGACTAATAATATGGAGCAGGTTTTGGAAAGTAGAGATAACACTAAATAGTATTTAAAACCTGTAATTAGCCATTACAAACAACTCAAAAAAGATTGCCTCTTAGTATACAGGCGATTTTTTTTTGAGTAAAAGGATTATTTGGGTCAGATTCTGGAAAAGTGTTAATATTCTTCATAAAGGAGGTCTACTGATGAAAAATTTATGGAAGAAAGTTTCTTTAATTGTTTTCATAGTAATTGTCCTTTTAATAATTTTATATTTTTGTGGTATGTCACTTTTCTGGAACCAACCCTAAATTACATTTAAAAATAAGCCCTCCTTGAATAAAATTAAATATTCCGTCAATACTATACATGACATTAGATTTTCTCCTTGTTCCCCCTTGGAGAGTCGGGCAGCTAGCTTTTGTTAGCTGCTTTTTTATTTTCGAATCATTGCCGTCATTACTATTGGTGGTCCATTTGTTCCGTATTTCATAATTTGAGCAATTGATTGTAACTGCTGAATGCCTTCTTCTTCATTATGTTCTCCCTGAACAATTGCTGACGAACAATATAATGGTTGAACAGCCACTGTATGGAGACTCTTCCGCTAAATAAAATTGTGCGACCATTGGAAGTTCTTCTCGTTTACATATTTCTAGGATTTTCTGCGATACTGGTGCAATTTCTTCATCATAAACTTCCTCTTTATCGTACATCTCAATTCATTCTCCTTTTCTACAAAATGAAATTTTTGTAGAAAATAATGAACTTTAAAAACTACTAAATTGCAAATATAAATACAAGGGAGCGTTTTATATGACTTCCTATCAAAAAATATCTTTAATAGTTATCACTCGTTTTTATCATTGTGATGTTCCTTTTAAATGAAGTCTTTATTTCTTAACACCCAACGAGAATGTACAACAAACTAAAAAGGCCTACTCACACGAGTAGGCTTTTGAAACTATGAAAGCTTCGTCAATAACTGATTTAAATCTTTTTTCGTTTTCGTCGTTAATGACTTCATTTTATTAATATCGATATTTTCTTTCTCCGCTCTTATAATTAATGGATACAAACTTTGTTCAATTGTTTTGTATTCAGTTGGATGTGATGCTTCTATATCTTTTTCAATTACATCCCACTTCTCATTAATTTGTTTTCCAAGTTTATTTACTGTTTCTAATTTAGGATTTGCAGCTAATTGCTTATCTAGGCTTTCAATTAATGTAACCACTTCTTTTACATTTGCTTTCACAGCGACGTTTTTCTTCGGATCTTTCGTTGTCTTTCCGTTATTGTTTGTACTTGTGCTTTGATCTGTTGTTTTCCCGCTAGTAGTTTGATCATTCGTTTTTCCTGTCGTTTCTTTTTCTTTTGCTGTTTTGCCGTTACTTTCTGTTCCTGATGATTCCTTTGTATTTTTTGCATCCTTATCTGTTTTTTCATTCGAAGAAGTATTTGTGTCTTTTTCAGTATCTTTCGTTGTTTTTGACGCTTCATCTGCACTTGTCGTTTTTGATTGCTCTTCATTTTGTGCAGTTGCTGGATCCTTCTTCGCTTCATCTTTATCTGTGAAGGTACTACAAGCTGCCATTGAAAGCATTGTACCAATTGCTACTGATGCGATAGCGACCTTTTTCATTTTCATAAAAATCCCCCTATGTTTACAATTTTATCCCGCATTAACGGGCAGTAAGACTCCCACCTCAAAGGTCGGATGGAGCAAAGAAGTTAGGTGGGAGATCCACTGCCCGTAAACGCCCGATTGGTTCAACTAATAATCAGCGGGGGACGAACAAAACCCCCACTGATTAAAGTTTCACTTTATCCTCCTCTTTACGATTCTATTTCCCCTTAAAAAATCCCTTTTCATACGAATCACCATCTTTCCGACAGTAATCTTCATAATAATACGTACAAAAAACGATAAATTTATTTTAATATTCGAGTTTTTTCTACTACATTTTCCTCCTCTGTAGCAAAAGAAAAAGAGTATGTTGTCACATGAAGATTTACAATCTACAAATGACAACATACTCCCCTATCAATTTTTTATCTTTCTTGACATTTTATTTATACAAAAAACAAAATAATTACTAATTTTTTTATTTCTCAACACTTGTTAACATAATATTTTTATGAATAACCACCATTCGAATGAATGACTTGCCCAGTAACCCACTTCGCTTCTTCACTTACTAAAAAAGCAATTAAGCGTGCCGCATCCACCGGTTCTCCAACTCTTCCTTGCGGGAATTTCCATACTAAATGATGCTGTAATTCCTCTGTAATCCATCCTGTATTCGTTGGTCCTGGATCAACAGCATTGACTGTAATCCCCTTCTCCATAGCAACTGGTGCAACTGACTTTGTAAATGCTTCTATTGCTCCTTTCGTTGCTACGTATGCTAGTTCATCTGGCATCGGGCCTAATGACTGCCCAGAAGTAAGATTTATAATACTTCCACTCGTTTTAAGTGAAAAATGTTTAATAAATAATGAACTTAATAGCACAGGAGCACGAACATTAACCGTATAATGTTTATCTAGCTGTTCTACATCTAACTCTTCAATTTTCGTAGGAGTAGAATACGCCGCATTATTAATAAGAATAGATGGATCCCCTAAACGTTCTGATACCATATACAATACACGATTAGGCGAATAAGACTGCGATAAGTTGATTTCTGCCATTTCACATCGAACGCCGTAACTTTCAATTTCCTTTTTCAACAAAAAGGGCTCTTGATCATTCATTCCCCATGGCATCGCTTTATCATACCGAGGCCAGTACGTGAAAAAAATGTCTATCCCATTTTGAGCAAGCACCTTGCATACAGCTGCACCAATTCCATTCAGACGAGTTGCCCCTGTTACAATTGCTATTTTCTTCACCTTTTCTCCTCCATCTATGGATAAATCCCCTGCACGAATACAGAGGATCTACCTTTTTAATTAATATTTGACAATATACGCTCAGCGCCTAATTTTAAAATTTTAATAAAGATATAATTTACAATCGTAAACATTACAAATAAAACGATAAACATAATCCAAAGTCCTACTTGAAGGAAGAAGTATAATACACTTACACCCGCTACAATAACTAAAGCTATTAAAATATTAGCTAAAAAATTCCACAAAGTTGTATATCGACTTTTAAATAATTTCTGTTCTGTATCCCAATGAATATCTGCAGTTTGTGCATCCCAGCGTGTACCGATTAAATTAATTAACAATAAACCGTTCGCACTTAGTAAGAACCAAAGTATCATGAAGACTGGCGAAATACCTGCTACAACTCCCATTGTAATACCGAATACTCCTAAAATGACTACATTAATTAACCAGGCCGTTATCGCTTTCGCAAAAAAGATATCCGAAGCCTTTACTGGTAAGTAGCGATTAACAAACCAAGAGCTTCCATCTCGTGAGAATGACGTTGTTGCAATAACGTTACTCCCCATTAAAAATAAGGATGCACAAAGGCCAACACCAATTGCGAAACCTGCTGATTCTGGATTATCAATATATTCCGTAATCCATTTTAAATTTCCATCTTGTACAAACAAAACAAAGAACAGCATAATTGGCATAACGAAAGTTTGCACAATACAGTTTAAGAAAAATTGTGGTGTACGGAATAACGTTTTAAATTCTTTTTTCACATATGCTTTTAAATGAGAACTTTGTACTGTTGATTTCTGTAAACCTTCTGCTGAAATTACCTCTTTCTTTGCTGTACTCGTTGAAAGTCCAATAACCCCTTTTAAATATGTACGCTCTGCAATGTAATAAAACAAACCGAAAAATGCGATAGAAATAAGAATGTATATTAGTACGTATAATATTCCCTTCCACGATGCATTTTCTACTAATCCCATTGCACCAAAATATGTAGTTGGAAAATAATTTGTCATTTGTATGAAAAGGGAGGATTGATTATTTGTAAGATAATTCGCAACTGAATCTCCAGCTCCAGATACTGCACTTTTATTTCTCCATTGCATAAATACATTGATTCCGACGATAAATAGTATACTTACGATTCCAATAAATATACTTCCTCGATCTTTATTTTTCGCTATATTCGTATACCTCATAATAATTGTCATAATTAACGAAGCTAGCACTAGCGGAATGATCGGGAAGAATAAGTAAATGACAATCATATAAATGTAATATGTAATGAAAGCACCACTCTTTAAACCGTAAGTAATAAAGATAGGCAATAAAATAAACGAGCTCATTACGTATTGTGTAATTAACACTGTAAAGAACTTTGCCGAAATAATTTGCGCTGGTTTTAACGGTAACGGTAGCAACATTTCAACATCATTACTATAGTAAAACACTGTTAAAATGTTCATAATACTCATCAAAAATACCCATATACTAGCAACTGCTAATCCCATCGCAATAACAATTCCTGGATCCTGTCCGAGGTGTATCATTCCTTCATATATTCCATGGGTCATCGAACCGAATATTAAAAAACCTACAAATAAAATGGCTGCAAATGAAAATAAATACGCCCATCTTTTCTTTTTATCTGTTATGAAATCTGCATAATTTAATTTCAATAATACTTTCGTTAACGTCAAAATTTTACTCATTGCCCGTCATCTCCAAGAACATTTTTTCAAGTGATTCATTGGATTCAAAATGATCTCTCATTTCATTTAAATTCCCTTTAAACTGAAGATTTCCCTTATTAATAATCGCGACGCGGTCACATATTTTTTCAGCTACTTCTAATACGTGTGTCGAGAAAAATACAATCTTCCCTTTATCTGCATGTTCTCTCATCATTTCTTTTAAAATATATGCAGATTTCGGATCAAGACCTGTTAACGGTTCATCTAAAATCCACACATCTGGTTCATGTACGAGCACGCCGATAATAACAATCTTTTGTCTCATACCGTGTGAATAACTTTGAATTTGATCAGATAAAGCATTGTACAGATCAAACTTCTTCGCTAATGACTCTATTCGTTCTTGTCTTACTTCCTTCGGTACTTCATACATATCAGCCATAAAGTTTAAATATTCAATCCCTTTTAATCGTAAAAACATATCCGGGCTATCTGGAACATAGCCAAATGTTTTCTTCGCTTCCATCGGATTTTTCATAATATCTTTACCGTTGATTGTAATGGTTCCTTTGTCCACCCCATGAATACCAGTAATCATCTTAATTGTCGTTGATTTACCCGCACCATTCGGTCCTAAAAACCCAAAGATTTCTCCGCTCGGTACAGATAAACTTAAATCTTTTACTGCATAGGTAGATCCATTATAACTTTTTGACACATTCAAAATTTCGATCATTACATCCAATCCTTTCCTTAATTACCAATTAACTATATTAACATTATAGCATACTTAGATTTTTATATTTTTCAGTTTTTTCAACCTTTAAAATAAATATAAATTCCTAATCCAACGATTAAAACAACGGCTAGTATTATATAAATCATCGTAAGTCGTTTAATATTTCCTTTTGTCGCTTTACTATAGTTCGCATCACCATTTCGCCCAATTAACACCGTTCCAATTACAGTAATAACTACAAGTAATATAACGATCATTATCCCAGTTAACATTTCGTCCTCCCCCTCCTTACAACCATTTTACAATATTACCCTCTCTATTTCGCAGTATATTTCCTCTTTTTACTATTATTATGAAAAGAATTGGAAAACTATTATTACTATACATTTCCACATGTGATATATTTATAACATAACGTGAATTATTTCTAACATTGTAAGGAGGACCTATTATGAAAACAACTTGGATAAAATATTTAGGATTTCTCGGTTTCTTCGGTTTCCTCGGCTTTTTTTATGAAAAAGGATTGTTTACTATGTTCTGTTTCTTCTCCTTTTTCACAACGTATAGAACGGTTCAACACGATGAACTATTTGAACAAATCGTCAATAAATCGTGCCGCAATGCATTTATCGTTACATTACTAACGACCGCTATCATTATGTTTATTGAAATGTTATTTCCAAACCCTACACTACAAGAGATTGATATCGCTCTTATTTTTGGCACACTCATTCTTACGTTCGGCTTCTCTATGTTCTTTTACGATAAACCAGTTGATGAATTGGAAGATGCACCATGGCGTTCGTAACGAAAATAAAAGAATACCGCGCCAAATTGAATATGACACAAGAAGATTTAGCGAAAACTGTTGGTGTACGTCGTGAAACAATTAGCCATCTCGAAAAAGGAAAATATAATCCTTCCTTACAACTCGCTCACGATATAGCGAAGGCACTTCATAGTACAATTGATGAGATTTTTATTTTTGAGGACTAATTAAGGACACAAAATCACATAAAAATACCGGCATCCTTCCCATGAAGAATGCCGGTACTTCTCATTTATCAACCATACAAAACAGCATGAAATACGCCTAACAGTAAGTATTGATCTTCTATATAGCCCTCATCATACACATTCATCTCGATGTGATACATATCTTCCTCAAGACGAATATTCCAATCTGCGATTACATAGCCGTTTCGTAATAACTTTCCAAGCCCAATTGAAGTTTTGTGAACAACATATTCTTCTTTCTTATATGTAAAGGTAAATAAGAAATTTGCATCTAATAACTTTCCATCACATACAAGTATTTCATGCTCTGCATCATTATTATCGATGTACGTTACTAAAATCCTTCTTTGGCGCTGCCTACTTACATCCTTTGCAATGACGCGAATATTGCCCTTACTATCCTTTATTTCATAAATGATATTACTACCGACTTTCGGAATGAAGTCTAGCACTTTCATCAACGCATTTTTATAATAGCCCCGTACTGCGCCTACTCCTTCGCTTCCATTGTAAACCTCTATTGAAGTCGTATCCGCTTTACTATCACACAGTCGTTTGTAAGAAAGCTGCATCATTCGCTCTCCTCTTAAATACTGATCAAACGTAACAGGATATTCTATCGCGCGCAGTTCCTTATTTAGCTCATATAAATAACGTTGAACGCTCTCTACTAATGCTGTAGTGGATATACGTTCCTGAAGTTCAAATTGCTGCCAACTGGAAGAAACTCTCCACTGATCTTCCTCTTCATAGAAGAACCCGAGAATTACCTCCTCACGGTCACTCGTTTCATAATTCAATTGTTCTTTCTGCCCATGTTGCACTTGTTCCATCCACTGTCCTAAATAAATGCCAAGCTCTGCGACCTTCATACACGACTTCTGGAAAAGTACGCTGTCACTCGCGCGAATCGTTAAATCCCCTTCAATAAAGCCCTTTGTATAAGCATCATACTTTGGATCATCCTTCTGCGGAATAGCCTTGTCTAACTCAAATAAAAACGTTAACATTCTTTACTCACCTCTAGTTGTTACACAGTTAATCCCTATAAATTGACCACAACTCAAATTATATCAACACGATTAAAATGAAACTACCTTTTCTTCCGCCACTTCCACAATTTCTAAAATTTGTAGCAGGTTCTCCACTTCATAAGTCGGCTTAACACTCATCGTATTCTCTTTTAAACTCGGATTATACCAACACGTATCAATACCGTAATCTTCTCCGCCTTTCATATCAGAAGTTAGCGAATCTCCAACCATTAGTACACTTGATTTATCAGTAATCCCAAACTTCTCAAAAGCATAATCAAAAATCTCACGCGCTGGTTTTTGATGGCCGACCTCTTCAGAAATAATAATATGATCAAAGAAGTTACATAAAGGCGAATTTCCAATTCTAGATTGTTGCACTTTTGTATATCCATTCGTAATGATACCTAACTTGCAATCTTGAAGATTCTCACATAATTGCACTGCACCTTCTATAAGATGTACTTCTTTCCCTAAGTTTTCAAGGTATACATCACTAAAATGCTGCGCATCTACTTCTAGAGTATGAAGAGCAAATAATTGTCTAAATCGATCTACCGCTAATTCACTTAGCGTAATCATTTTATTCTCTAAATCTCTCCATAATCCATTACTAATCTCTTTATAACTTGCAAGATAATCATTATACCCTGTAGGCATGCCAAATTGTACAAACGCGTTATGTAATGCGTTTCTTTCTGTTTCAGGGAAATCTAATAATGTATCGTCTACGTCGAATAGTATTACTTTGTATTTCATGATGTTCGCCTCAATTCCTATATTCTCATAGCTTAATTATAGCAACAATAATAAAAGGAGGCTAATCCAATCAGCCTCCCTCCTCATTATTTATCCCGCATTAACGGGCAGTCCGATTGGTGAAGGCTAATAATCAGTGGGGATGACCCCCCACTGATTAAAGTTTCACTTTATCTTCTAGCAATAACACTTTCATTTCCTCTAACGATTCTTTCGTAAAGCCAAGAGCTTTTTCAGCGTATGCTTCCACTGATCCATATTGCTTTTTAACTTCATCAATCGCAGCTTGTAAATACTCAGCACGTGCTTCAAACATTGCACCTAATATTGCTCTACTTTCGTCGTTCTGTAATTTCGCACCTAAAAAGGCCATCATTTTTTCATTTAACTTTTCACGGAAACCGTTACTTAGTAAGTAGTCTTCCATTACTGTTTTTTCCGGTACACCTAGTAAAAGTAATAATAATGCTGAGCCAAATCCTGTGCGGTCTTTTCCAGCTGTACAGTGGTTTACTAACGGTAAGTTTTCCGGGTTTTGCGCTAAGTTTAAGAAGCTCACGAATGCTTCATTACCACTTACAAAATCTTGATTCATTTTCATAAGATACTCGCCTGGTTTCCCTAACATAGAAAGGTCACCAACTTGGAAAAATTCATTTATATTTAAGTCTTTCGCTAAATCTTGCATAACTGGTAAGCACACTTGACGAGCACCTGTAATTTCTGGGTTCGGCTTATGCTTCACTTCAAAATCTGTACGGTAGTCGCAAATTAACTTTAAGCCAGACTTTTGTAAATAGTCGATATCCCACTCTGTTAATCCTGCTAATTCTTCAGAACGGTACAATTTGCCCCATTTCACTTTACGGCCTTCTGTCGTTTCATATCCGCCCATATCACGGAAGTTAAATGCACCTTGTAATGGCAATCTACGCTCAGCTACTGTCACTGCTTGTCCATTACTTCCTACTAGTCTAAAATATGGACGCTCAGTTGAACTTAGATTTTCAATTGTATATGATGGTTCTCCATTTACCGTTGCAAGTAATTCTCCATTTTCTTCAATATGATCTGGTGAAGTACTCCAATAAATACGAACTTTTTCTATATTATTTTCCCATTTTATTTGTAACGTATGATCTTCATTTCTTTCTACAGTTGCTTGTAACCAATTTCTTTGCTGCTCCATTCTTTCACCAACGCTTTCTCGTATAATCGAATCTTTCTCTATTGTATTATAGGAATATCCATTTTGTCGTTCTCATTTTTTTTTTATCTTACAAACAGGCTAGAAGTTCTTTTACTTGTTCAAAATTTGTACACGGATTCCCGTTAAACAAGTTCAAGAACCTTTTCCCCCTCCTAAAACCTTCTCACATATCGCTCAGTAGAGCTCAGCTGCTGACATCCGTTCTTTTCAAAGACATCCTTCATCCACTCGTTTTGTACATTTGTCTCGCCAATATAATAAGATGCGCCTATTTCTTTTAATACAAACATTGCCCCTGTAAAGAATGCTGCTTCATACCCTTTATTTCGCATATTTGGAGCGACTGCGAAATACATAAGTTTTCCTTCTTCTAACGTACCTCTTTCAATATGCGGGATTACAATTCCTATTGGCTCTTCATCGATACTTGCTGTTAAACAATGTTCTTTCCATTGCCCACCTATTTCTTGTAGCATCGTATTTACAAATTGATCATAATCGATTTGTTCTCCCGTCACTTCATTCCACAGTGAATAAAAAGCGGCTTCGCCTATCTCTTCAATAAGCTTAAAATCAATTTCACTTTCTATATCTTCTACTTCATATATATCCTTAAATACAATCATGTTTTCAGTAATATATTCAAATGAATACGTTTCGAAACATTTCTTATACACATCATAATTTGGGCTTTTTGAAGAAATCTCAAATTGCAATTCTTCTATTCCATCTTTTTCAGCTTCAGCAACGCAATATTGCATTATCTCTTCTAATTGCTCTTCTGTAAAAACCTCTGCATCATTTTCTTTTATCATTATAGAAGAAGCATTTTTTCTTATTTTAAAATGTTTTTCTAACTGTTCTATAGTCATCATATACTTCCCTCATCTATGTCATACTCGAATTTCTACTTGTTCTCCTTGCATGAGCAGGATTGTCCTTGAATATATAGAATACTAGAAAACATCGCATCTTTAAAGTGCGGAGGAGGTTCTCCATTGGATATTACAGCGCTGCAACAACAGTTAGAGCTTATACAACAAAATGACTATACGCAACTGCAACATATAGATATTAATGAGTTAACGCTCAATATGCTTCAGTATATCGGAACAACTGATAGTTACGTTCGTTACCAACTTATATATAAATGTTTTGCACATTTCATTCATCATGAATTCCTTATGGACGATCAACTGAAATTACTTCTACAAACTTGTTTAAGTGATGAGTATTTATATTGTGACATTCACTCCCCACTTACAGATGGGGTTTTCACACGTTCTTATACTGTTTCGTTACTTGCATTAATACTCCAATTCGCTAACTCGCACTACTTTTTTACAGAGGAGGATATCGAAGAAATAAAAAACAAACTCATTACATACACAAACTTAGAAATGGATTTTCGAGGCTATATTGAAAATAAAGGATGGGCTCATTGTCTTGCCCACGTATCTGATGCCTTTTCTGAAATTGTTCACAATTCCTATACGACCTTTGAATGGTACGAGGAATTAATTCATTGTTTATTAAATAAAATTTTCATCCCATCGGATCTTTTTCATAATAATGAAGATGAACGAATTGTTACACCGTTACTATCTATGCTATATCATGACTTTCCGCAAGATGAGTTAATTTCAATTATTTATAAAAAAATAAAAAGGCTTCCTCAAATTAGAAAACGCCTTTCCCTTAATGAGTATTGTATTTTATGCGCAAACATTAAAATCTTTTTACGCACATTATTTTTTAGAACAAAAGATGATCATAACTTAGCATTTACAGCACGTAAAACAGAAAAAATGTTAAAAGAACTGCCTAATTATTATTAAATATAAGGAGAAGACATATGGGCTATATTGAAGACATGAGAAATCTAGTAGGAAATCATCCACTCATTTTAATCGGATCACACGCCATTATATTAAATGAGAAAAATGAAATATTACTGCAGCTCCGTACAGATTTTAACCGCTGGGGTATTATTGGTGGCGCCTTAGAATATAACGAAACGTTAGAAGACGCTTTAAATCGAGAAGTATATGAAGAAACCGGACTTATCATTAAAAATCCAGAACTATTCCGTACATACTCAGGATCTGATTTCTTTCAAATCTATCCAAACGGTGATCAAGTACACGGTGTGCTCGTTGTTTATATTTGCCGAGAATTCCACGGTCAGCTTGTATGCGATCAAACGGAATCGAAAGAACTGCGCTTCTTTTCACTTGATGAATTACCTAGTAATCTCCCTCCTGTTATTGATAGGATTATTACAGATTACCAGCAAAAACAAGGGAACGCTTAACGTTCCCTCTCAAATCCAATCCGTTTTTTAATTTCCGCTAAATTTACCTTTGCGATAGCTCGTGCCCTCTCAGCACCTCTCTCTAACGCTTCATATAATAAATGCGGCTCATTCATATACATCTCATATTTCTCACGAGGTCCGGCTAATTCACGGTCTACAACGCGGAATAACTCTTTTTTCACATCTCCCCAACCAATTCCGGCCTCATACTTTTCACGCATCGACTGAATTTCATCTTCTGTCGCAAATTCTTTATAAATCATAAATAACGTTTCCAGTTCTTTCGGTTCATTCGGAAGTGAAGAATCTGTTTTGATTTTAAATATTAACTTTCGTAGCTTTTCTTTCTCTGCAAATAACGGGATAACATTCCCATAACTTTTACTCATCTTTCTTCCATCAAGACCAGGTAATATTGCACCTTCTTCTTGTATGACATACTCCGGAAGTGTAAATGTCGTGCCGAATGTATGATTAAAATACGTCGCAATATCACGCGCAATTTCAATATGCTGAATTTGGTCTTTTCCAACTGGTACATGAGTAGCTTGAAATAGTAATATGTCAGCTGCCATTAAAATCGGATACGTATATAATCCCATATTCACACCTGCATCAATTTCTAATCCCGCTTCTTTATTTTGCTCTACCTTCGCTTTATACGCATGAGCACGGTTCATAAGACCTTTCGGAGTTAGGCAAGATAGTATCCACGTTAATTCTAAAATCTCCGGTATTTCTGTTTGTCGATAGAAAATAACATCTTCTCCAAGTCCGAGGGATAGCCAAGTAGCCGCTACCTCTTTCGTATAACTACTAAACTTCTCTGGATCATGCACAGCATTTAATGCATGATAATCAGCTATAAAGTACAATGCTTTTCCTTCATTATTTTTTGACATTTGCAATGCAGGTTTAATTGCACCAATATAATTTCCTAAATGCGGATAACCTGTCGGCTTAATTCCTGTTAACATAATTTTCTCGCTCATCCTAACTCCTCCTTTCTCAAAATAAAAAGAGCCCCTCATCCTAAAAAAAGGACGAGAGACTCCCGCGGTACCACCTTAATTAGCTATATTATAGCTCACTTCAACTTCTTAACGTGAAGTAACCGTCTTCGCCTACTCATTTCAGCTAGAAGCTCCAGAGCCCATTCCATATTCATCCCTTACTGATTCCCACCACATATCAGCTCTCTGAAAAGTTTTGAACATGTACTCTTCTCTTTCATTGCTTTTTCGTTTTTTACAGTTTATCACATTCCCTTTCCAATTAAACCCTAATTTTCTGTTTTATATAGCAGGAATTTCCACCTTGATTGTCTAATAATATATAGGTTTGCAGAAATACTCGAAACAACTTTGGAGGTTTTTTCATGGTAAAATATATATCCATTTTAGGTTCAACAGGATCCATTGGCACATCTGCATTAGATGTCGTTTCCGCTCATCCTGAACATTTTAAAATCGTCGGTTTAACCGCGAATTATAATATCGATCTTCTCGAAAAACAAATCGAATCGTTTCAGCCTCGTATTGTAAGCGTAGCGACAAAAGAATTAGCGGATACATTACGTTCTCGTATTTCAACAAATACGAAAATTACATATGGAACTGATGGTTTACTTGAAGTATCTACCCATCCTGATACAAATCTTGTATTAAGTTCAGTTGTCGGTGTTTCAGGTTTACTCCCAACAATTGAAGCATTAAAGGCGAAGAAAGATATCGCTATCGCTAACAAAGAAACTTTAGTTGCAGCTGGACATATTGTCACCGAACTAGCGAAACAAAACGGATGCCGCCTAATTCCAGTTGATAGTGAACATTCAGCCATTTTCCAATGTTTAAATGGGGAAAATAATAAGGAAATCGAAAAATTAATTGTTACAGCTTCTGGCGGCGCTTTTCGTGATAAAACACGTGAAGAAATGAAAACATTACAAGCGAAGGATGCTTTAAAACACCCAAACTGGTTAATGGGCGCAAAACTAACGATAGATTCTGCCACGTTAATGAATAAAGGGTTTGAAGTGATGGAAGCTAAGTGGCTATTCGATATTCCTTATGAAAAAATTGATGTTATGATTCATAAAGAAAGTATCATCCACTCTTTAGTGGAATTTATTGATGGATCAGTCATGGCACAGCTCGGTGCTCCTGATATGAGAATGCCGATTCAATATGCGTTTCACTACCCTACTCGACTACCTTCATCCTATGAAAGATTAAATTTATTAGAAATTGGTAGTTTGCATTTTGAAAAACCAAATTTAGAGAAGTTCCCCTGTCTACAATATGCATTTGAATGTGGAAAAATTGGCGGTACAACTCCAGCCGTATTAAATGCAGCGAACGAAATTGCAAATGCACTATTTCTTAAAAATGAAATTGCATTTTTCGATATCGAAAAAACAATTTACAATACAGTTGAAGCTCATCATAACGTAAAAGATCCTTCACTCGATGATATATTAGAAGCTGATCAATGGGCACGCCAATACGCAAATCAATTGTTAATGAAAAAGAGCTAAAACAGGTTTCTCTGTTTTAGCTCTTTTTTCACGTATTCAACTTCACAAATCTATAACCGTGCGTAACTAAAACTTTTAATATCGCATACCCTGGAATTGCTAAAATAATCCCCATAATTCCAAATAAATTTCCCGCAGTTAAAATGATAAATATAATAGTAATCGGGTGAATATCTAACTTTTTCCCCATGACTTGCGGAGAAATAAATTTACCTTCTGCTAATTGTACAATCATCATAACGATAATTACTTTTAACACCATTGATGGCGAGTCGATAAATGCGATAATTAAAGCTGGTGTAATTGCAATGATTGGTCCTACGTACGGAACGATATTTACAATCATCGCTAAAATAGCAAGTAGTACCGCATATTTAATACCAATAATAAGATAACCGATTAATAGCATAATACCGATAAATAAACTAACAATAATTTGTCCTCTAATATACGAACTAATCGCATAATGCATATCATCTAGTATTCTCTTCGCAGCTGGTTGTCTTTGCTCAGATATAAGCTTTAAAAAATGATTCGGTAATTGCTCACCATCTTTTAAAAGATAGAACAAAATAAACGGAACCATTACAAATGTTAAAACAACTTCAGTAATTGTACTTAAAAATCCAGTTACATTTCCTGTTACTGATGATAATGATTTTGTAAAGTTCATTGTAGAATCTTTTACGATATTAGCAAAATCAATATTTAAACTTTCCTGCATTCTACCAATTACATTACTTTCTCCAAATTTACGTGCTGCCCTTTCGATTTCATGCCCGAAATATGGCAAGTTATCTATTAAAGCATTTACTTGATCTTTAATAATTGGAATAACCGTGACCGCAAGAAAAACAAATAATCCAAGAACAATTATATATATCGAGGCAATCGACACAATTCTCGACACACCTTTTCTTTCTAAAAGAGAAACGAATGGATGCAATATATAAAATAGTACTCCCGCTAATAATACTGGGAAAAAGATTGTTTTTAAAAATACGACGAACGGTGTAAAGACGAATGATATTTTTGTAAGTAATAATATATTTACAAACAGCAACGCGAATCCAAGTAGTACAGCTAAATAATTTTGTTCTTTAAAAAACTTTTTCAACTTATCTCTTTTTCTTATATTTACTTTCTCCAAGTGTACCACCTCTCTAATTAGGAAAAGCCCTAAAAGGGCTTTATAAAACAATCAGTAATAGCCTTTATTTTCTTGCAGTTTTTACTACAAATGATACAATAAGAATTAACACAATTGCACCTAATAATGCTGGCACGACATGAATCCCACCAAATGATGGCCCAAAAGATCCAAATAATCTACTACCTAACCAAGCTCCTAGTAAACCAGCAATTATATTTCCAAACATACCAGCTGGAAAATTTTTACCCGTTATGGAACTAGCAATTATACCTATAATAGCACCAACTATTAATGTGATAATCCATCCCATTTTTAGTCCCTCATTTCTATTATAGTTTGTATTATCAAATACAAGAGTAGCTAAACTCTTATATAAGATTACGTATTTATCTACGCTAACCATATCCTACTATAGAAATATACCTACGAACATTTTATGTATGGAGATACATATATTATATGCAAAAAAGAAAAAAATTGTCAAACTTACCCACAAATCAATTATATTAATATATCATATTTAAAGGAGGCGTTATTATCTATGATTCATAAATTACTTCCCACTTCTTATGAAGTAGCATCATCCATTTTAAATGTTCAAATTCCAGCTTATAAAATTGAAGCAGACTTTTTAAACAGTACTGCAATACCTCGTTTATATGATACTGTAAACGATATTCAAAATTGTGATGAAACATTCTATGGATATTTCTCTGAAAATAAACTCGTCGGCTTTATTTCTTTTATACAAGAAGAAGAACTAATCGATATCCACAGATTAGTTGTATCGCCCGATTTTTTTCAAAAAGGAATCGCAACGAAACTGCTACTTTATATATTTAACATGTTCTCGTCTTCAATGACATACATTGTACAAACAGGTAAAGCCAATACTCCAGCTCTGGCATTATATAAAAAACACAGCTTCATTGAAGTAACAGATACAACACTACCTGATGGCATGATTCTTACACAACTTAAAAGACAGAAAAAACAAAATAGTTTGACTTAATTATTTATTTATGTTATTTTTTACTTTATACAACCTTTTGCTGAGTCCAAATTTTGGAGCGGGGGAACCATTTTTGTAGCTATGCTACTTGGGGCGAATCTTTTTCAAGTAGGGAAACTCTCACTTCCCGAGTCCGACAGCTAACCTCGTAAGCGTAATGGGAGAGGAAGGTGCTTTTTGCCTATGTTACACACTTTGCCTCCTTAGTTATAAATATGGAATCGATATCAATCAGAAAACTATATTTATAGAAAAGGAGACTGGTACAATGTTACGTTTATCAGATCACGCAATAAAAATGATGGAGCAAAGACTTCGACTCGAACAACACCGCACATATCAAGCAAATAAAGTTGTAGATAACTTACATCACAAATACTTCTTTCAGCATATTTTTCAACCGAAAAGATAAAGAAAATGTTTATTTAATATTAAAAAACACAAGGTGTGTCTATAAAGACATTCCTTGTGTTTTTTATATTCCCTATACTTTTTATAATATCCTCACCACATTTAAACTTGCCGTAATCACACCTGCTATAGTGGTCACATGCCCTACACCTAACGGGCCATTTTGTAATACTAATGTTGAATTTGCACTCGCTACATTCACAAGAAGCGTATTTGAAATGGCTGGCTCGATTACTACAGTTGATGTCGTTACGTTTTGTATAAAACTCCCTGTTAATTGACTTCCATTTAATAGTAATCTGACAGATACTGTCTCATTCCCACCAGTCGCGTCCCCTTGGAAATAGTAGCTTACTAAATATATTCCTGGTGTGGATACCGTGACAGTTGTAGCACTAGTTAAAGATACACCAGTTCCATATACAGTGGATCCTGAATTAATTGGAATGTTGGCATTTGCTGCAATTGTACTTGTTGAGGTAGAAAAGAAATAGCCGCCACCTGTTGATATTGCAGACGATCCAGTTGGACCGGTTGATCCAGTTGAACCTGTTGCACCAGTTGGACCCGTTACTCCGGTTGAACCTGTTGCACCGGTTACTCCTCTTATTCCTTGTATCCCTGTCGGTCCAATCGCACCTGTTGAGCCAGTCGATCCAGTTGCTCCAGTGGATCCGGTCACTCCTTGTGGACCTTGCACTCCTTGAATTCCTTGAGAACCTGTTACTCCAGTTGAACCGGTTGCTCCGGTTGCTCCCGTGGCACCTTGTGGACCTTGTATTCCTTGCACGCCTTGTGGACCAGTTGCTCCCATCGATCCAGTTGCTCCTGCCTGCCCCGTTATCCCTTGTGGACCTTGGATTCCTTGTGGACCCGTTACTCCCGTCGGTCCAGTTGCTCCGGTTGGACCGGTTGGACCAGTTGAACCGGTTATTCCTTGTATCCCTTGGGGACCAGTCAATCCAGTTGGACCAATTGGGCCTTGAATTCCTTGTAGACCTTGTATTCCCTGTGGACCATTTGGACCTTGAATACCCTGTGTTCCCTGGATTCCTTGAGGGCCGGTTGCACCGGTTGGACCCGTTGGACCCTCTAGACCTTGCACTCCTTGAATTCCAGTCGCACCTGTTGGACCTATACCTCCTTGTGGCCCCTGTATTCCTTGTATTCCTTGAGGACCGGTTGGACCCGTTGCTCCTCTAGGACCGATGATGCCTGGAGGACCACTGTTACCAGTAGGGCCAGTTGCTCCTTCAAGCGGAAGAGGCAGTGCCACTCCAAATTTTTTGCACTTTCTATGATGACGCACAACAATCCCCCTTCCCCAAAATAATTACACTTTTTATATGAAATGCATTTTTATATGAAAAGTACATCTTTGACCTCATTTTTTTAAAAATAAAGAAGCCTATCATTTCATTTATTTGAAATGATAGGCTTCTTTTTATAAAGCACTTTACTTTCTCACCTTAATAATAAAAGTCGTTGGCACCATTCTAGCTTTATATAAAGAATAATATTTCGTAGACGGCTCAGCTAGTTCTTCATCAAATGAGCTAGATGGTTCAGGCTCTTCTATTCTCTCAATTGTAAATCCCACTCTATTTAACTCATTTATGTATGTACTTATTTTTCTCTTATATAATGTCGCTTGTACATTTCCTGCCATATATTGCAACGAATGCCCACTTCCACATCCAATATCAAGAACCTTTTTATTTCTGATTGAATCGAACAAATGAATCTCATCTTCAGACGCTGTATACGGGCCATATTTCGGTAAACAATCCACTTGAAAGAAATATGGTGCAACTGTATCCCAACACTTTTTATTTAAAGCTAACATTTGCGTACCTTTCATATCCTACATTCCCCCATCTAATTTTCTTCCCCTAATATAAATTACACATTATAACCCGATCTCCCTTTTCTCTTCGCCCGGTAATTTTTCACTTTCGCAATCGTACCGCACGCTCTTCCTCCTGCTTCTCCAGCATACATACCGCACCATCTTTTACTTCCATTTCGCGAATGATCATAAAATACCCAGCGACAATCTGGGCATGCTTTTAACCTTCCCCACAAATTTTCTTGAATTGACATTAACACAATGCTTAATACTTTTGTATATACATTCTCTTCGTGCACAGGCTCATATGTAATACCTTTCATATCTTCCTTTACATGTACATGAAATGGGTATTTCTCTAACCACTTTTGCAATGATCCTTCGCCTTCAACCGTTAACCGAATATCTTCTCGAAAACTTTTTAATTCCTCTATCGTATGAAATGGAACCTCTTTATGAAAATATTTTTTCATAAAAAGCTTTATATCCTCTTCTGTTTGCAGCATATCAATTGGCTCTCTCGTATCGTTTGGTATTTTCCATGTATTTAAAAATTCCCGAATATATTCTAATTCATTTGGTGCATATTGATTCAATTCCATCCACCTTCTTCTTAAAATTTACTTTTTTCTGACTTTATGTATAATTATAATATAAAATAGTTAACCATTAAATAATTTTACTGGTTACGATATTAGGAGGAGTTCTATGAAAAGTTTCTCAATACCGATACGTTTCATGCTTATTTCTTCATTCTTTATGTCTTTTGGGTATTTTGCAGTATACGCATTTTTAGCTATTTATCTATTAAGCTTTCTTCATTTTTCTGCTGTTCAAGTAGGAACAGTGTTGACGGTTATGACAATTACATCACGAGTTATCCCATTATTCTCAGGATTAATTGCTGACAAAATAGGCTATATCATTATGATGATAGCCGGATTATTTTTAAGAGGAATCGGATTTATCGCTTTAGGAATATGCTCTGATTTCTATACAATTTCTATTTCTTCTGCACTTATTGGCTTCGGAACTGCATTTTACGAACCTGCTGCGCGCGCCATATTTGGCTCACAACCAGCTCATATGAGAAAAAATTTATTTACATATTTAAACCTTAGTTTTAATTGCGGTGCAATAATCGGACCAATTGCAGGAGGGTTCTTACTCTTACTCGATCCAATCTATGCTTTTTCTCTAACAGGATCTCTTATGCTGTTATTCGCTTTTATTTTTTACTTACTTAAAAATCACTTCCAAGTCACTACTGAAAACACGTCTATTACATTAGGGCTACAGGCTATCTTACAAAACAAATCTTTCCTTTTGTTTTCATTTATTATGATTTTCTTCTATATTATGTTTACTCAGCTTACTGTCGCACTTCCACTTCATATGAAAAACATTAGTAATAGCAACCAGCTTGCTACACTAGTTATTACGATAAATGCAATAACAGGCGTCATATTTATGGTGTTATTCCGAAAACTATTTCATAAATACAACACACTTTCGATTATTAAATACGGTGTTTTATTAATGAGTATTTCCTTTTTACTCATTCCTTTATTTCAACACCCATATTGGCTATTTATTTGTGTAATTTTATTTACAATCGGTGAAACACTCGTATTACCTAACGCTGATATCGCTATTGCAAATTACAGTAACGAATCATATACAGCTACTTACTTCGGATTTTATCAACTATCACTCGCATTTGGTTTTATCATCGGTAATTATACCGGTACATCTTTTACATCCAACTTAAACGGAATGTATACACCATGGCTTATTTTCGGCGGAATAGGACTTATTGGTTTTATTTCACTCCATATTTTAAATATTAAAAAAGGGAGCTCTAAAGAGGATATATACCTATGTAATGAGACGAAACATCTTTAACACATTACAATTGAGATGGTACCTTTAGACAAGCAGCCTATAATAAAAAGATTCGACCATCATATTTGACAGTCGAATCTTTTTATTTTTCATATTCAAGATGATTATGTCTTTTACAACCAAATAAATAGCAAGCCCCTATATAATCAGTTTCAAATTCTAACCCTGGAACATATCCAGATTCGATACGTTCTATCATTTTTTATAACAATTGTTCTCTTCTATATATTCCTCAATTAACTCTTTCTTATCGTTTTCTGTCCAATTTTCTTCTACTTCTTCATTCTGAACATCTTCTATTTCTGCTGTCTTCGCTTCGATAGATTCCCGTATAACTTCATTTATACGGGAGAAATTATTAACTTTATATAGAGCATAAACAAATCTACCAATCCAATTGGGACTTTTCCAATCTTCTTTGTATCCCTTTTCGAAGCATTGAATGGCTTCTTTATAGCAATTCAACTCAACATATAAACCTGCTACATTAATTTCTCCTACAAAATCATCAGATTTCCTGTTAAAAGCATCCAACTTCTCTTTCGCTTCTGTTTTTCGCCCTAAATCAATTAAACACTTTACATAGTTATACATTATAATGTCTGAATCCCCTGCAACTCGCAAGAAAAATTCCGAAGCTTTTTCCAACTCTCCAAGATTATAATGAGCTACAGCTACATTGTGATATGCTTCATCGGATGGTTGAATCGAAATAGATTTTTGTAATGCATCTTTCGCTTCTTCCCACTTTTCTTGTTTCATGTAAATTTCCCCTAAGATGTTATAAGGAAAGTATGAGGAAGGATTCAACTTAACAGCTTCTTTTATTAATTCAAGAGCTTTACCATCATTCTCTTCCTCATAAAAGTACATCCAAGCAAGATTATTGAGAGATTGCACACCTCTAGATTCATGTACTGCTTGTTGAAACAGTTCCATTGCTTCCTCATATTCATTTTGCTCAAACATTTCAATTGCCTTCTCGTTAATGTTCAAGTAACTACCTCCGAAGTGAATGAATTCATCTATTCCCTATCATCATTTTAATATGTAAAAATTGTAATTTCTATAAAAATAAGATTGCTTCGTATTAAGCTCTTTCTCCTGTCTACATTTCATCATATATTTGGATATCCAATTCGTAATGACTTTATCAACACCGCTTTGTAAAGAAAATAAATACCTACTGTAAAAATACTGATTCTCAACAATAAGTAAACTTTTCAATCTCCCTTAAATTGGATATATAACCTACTTTAATTTACATATTATGGTACAATAAAAAAGTGCTAGCTAAACATTTACGTTCCACACTAGCAGTCTAGCAATACCAAAATCAAAAATCACTTGAAATTGGGGGATGTTATGAAAAAGAAATTAATTGTTCTGCTATTCATCGGAATCATTTTATCCGGATGTTCAACTATAGTAGAAAATTCTTTAGAAACCGGAAGCGGCAGTATTGAATTATTAACACCAACGATTACAACAAAAGATAATGAATTAGAAATTAAGACTGAAGGTATTGATGAAAATAAAGTAACTTTTATTTATGTTGCCAATAAAAAAGTATTGGAACAAAAAATAAATAATGGTGAATCCTACAAACTTAACATTAAAGATATCGAGCACGCTCATAGGACAGACTACAAGCCAAGAGTTCAACTTTTGCAAACGAAAGATGATAACGAAGATGGAGACATGGCAACCTTTAAACAAGTTAGATATACAGTTGAAAAAAAGTAGTTTTATAGTTATTTCATTTAAATATAACAACCGAAAATATACTTTTAACAGAGGGTAAATATAAGAGGTGCTAGCATGAAAAGCAGATGGATTTATTGGTGGATTGGTAACATATTTTGGATTATAACTTTCGGGATATTGGCAGCTATCATTTGGCTAAGAGAGGTTGATGGGACCGGCGTTACTCAAACACCTGAGCTGAAATTAATAGCATTTATCGTTTTATTAATTGCATTTATATTACCACTAATTATTCAAGTTGTATGGTTAATTGTTAATCTGAGAAAAAGCAGAAAAAAATAACGCAGAAAAAAGAGAGAAATCTTTTTCAATATAGATTCCTCTCTTTTTTCTATGGGGATTATGCCGTGCTTTTAAAGCTGCACTACTCCCTTTTCTTTACGATGCATGTTCATCTTTCTTCTTCTTCAACAATGCTCTCTTTTTCATCGCCTTCGTTAAATATCCACCTTTAAACGAACGGATTTCATAAGAAGACATAAACGCTTTCGGTGCAATTTCATTAATAATTTCTAACAGTTCTTTTTCTCTAGAACGCTTTGCAACGATATCTAAGCGATAACGTATAGAATTTATTCCTTCACCTTCAAATACTGTAACGCCAAATCCAAAATGGCGTAATTCATTTACTAATTCATTACAACGGTCTAGCAAACTAACTTGATACGTAATATATCCAATTGCTAATTTATTTTCTATATAACCGCCTAATAATAGTCCCGCACTAAAGCCGATGACATAGGCAACAATGTTCATCCAATTTGATAAATCTTGAAACACAATACCTAAACTGACAATATAAATTGCTCCTTCTAACAATCCTACACCTGCAGCGGATCTTGTTTGATTCTTTACAAGCAAAATCGTACGGATTGTTAAAGTTGGAACGTAAATAATTTGAAGCACAAAAATAAGTAAAGCTTGTAACATTGGTATCCACCTCTTTCGCAAATTCTTTTGTCATGATAACATACATAAGCTTTAGAAATCGATGGGTTTTTTAATTTTTTTTAATTTTTTTTCATACTATTGAAATGCCCCAAAAATAAGCGTATTATGTTTGGCGTAAATTCGATAAGTACCAGTAAATCATTCGTATTATATCATTTATTTTTAAACGCAAAAAAGGAACCTGATTAGGTCCCTTTCATCAGAGCTCTATGTTTTTCGAAGCATTTTCCTTTTGCTTCTCTTCTTCTTTTACTAGCTGCATATTTGCATAGGCTAAATTCGCAATCATTAAAAAGTGTCCACCCAATATTCCAGTACCAAATGCCCACATTTCCATTTCATGCTCAATTTCAAACATAATGATAGCCCCTAATATTGCGGCTGCAAATCGGTTTAGAACTCCTAATCCAGGAGCCTTTTCTTTCATCACGATACTTCTTCCTAATTTCTCCACTCTGCGAGCTAATAGCCAAAGACAATATGCGCTAACTGCTAAACCAATACCGAACCCTGTCACTTGTTTCCCAAACGGAGTAACCGCCCACATTAGTAGTAAACCACTAAAGATCGTATACAATTGTAATCGATATACACGTAAGGCTACTTGAATCAAAATATCCGCTCCTAATTTCACATTTTATTATGTGTCAGAAGAAAAGCAGCAACTTACACAGTTGCTGCTTTCTCTTGTTCTTGTTCATGATCCATTTTTTGAATTTCAACACGTTTAATTTGATAAGCATCTTTTTCTAATACTTTAAATTCATAGCCTTCTGCTTCAACGTATTGTCCTTCTTCGATTTCATGATTTTGCATCATAATCCATCCACCGATTGTATCCACATCGTCTTCTTCAATGTGTAATCCAAACAAATCTTTTACTTCTGAGATAAGCACTTTTCCATCAACAATTTTATGATACTCGTTCACATGTTGAATTGGTGGTGCTTCATCTTCATCATATTCATCACGAATTTCGCCGACGATTTCCTCCAATATATCTTCAAGCGTTACAATTCCAGCTGTTCCTCCGTACTCATCATATAAAACAGCCATTGGAATTCGCTTCTTCTGCATTTGCAGTAATAAATCATGAATTGGAGTCGTTTCCATAACTTCAATAATCGGACGCATATACGTGCGAATCGATGATAAATCTTCTTGATCGTTGTTCATATATCGAATAAAGAAATCTTTTACGTTGACCATACCGATAATATCATCTTTATCTTCTCCAAAAATCGGATAACGTGTGTATCGTTCATTTTGGATTACTTTCATGTGTTCTTCTACTGAATCTTCAAGATAGAAACCAACGATTTCTGTACGCGGTACCATTATCTCTTTCGCGATGCGATTATCAAATTCAAAGATATTATTTACATACTTGTATTCAGCTTGATTAATTTCGCCACTTTCATAGCTATCTGAAAGAATAAGACGTAATTCTTCTTCTGTATGAGCTACTTCATGTTCAGAAGCTGGTTTCAAACCGAATAAACCAGTTATAACACGAGCTGAACCGTTCAATACCCAAATAAATGGATACATGATTTTATAGAACATCATTAACGGAGTTGCCAATAACAACGTTACTTTTTCAGCCTTTTGAATTGCCAGCGTTTTCGGAGCTAATTCCCCTACTACAACGTGTAAATATGTCATTAGCATAAAAGCAAGACCAAAAGTTAATACTGATGAGATAGAAGGATTTACGTTCCATTTCTCAAATAACGGGTGTAATAACTTTTCGATTGTCGGTTCACCTAACCAACCAAGTCCCATCGCTGTAACTGTAATACCTAATTGACAAGCAGATAAATATTCATCTAAATTTGTTGTTACCTTTTTCGCTGCTAACGCACCGCGTTTCCCTTCCGCAACAAGCTGATCAATGCGACTTGAACGTATCTTAACAATCGCAAACTCTGCTGCTACGAAAAATCCAGTAAATGCGATTAAAATCGCAACCATGACTAAATTAAATATTTCCAATGAATCCCCTTAGTTAAAAAAACTAAGGTGTCCACCTCCTGTATACTATAATGTTTTCTTATTTGTTCGTTAGAAAACATAGCCCGATACAAAAATTAAAGAGGTCGGATTTCACTTATTCTATAATAATAGAGCAAGTGTCTGTAATAAAGCTGTCGTTTGACCTGATAAAGATTTCGATATTTTTTCACGTTGTGAATCAGTCAATTCATCTAAAAGAGGCTTTAACTCTGTTAGTTCTGCTTCTAATCTATGAATATGGTCTGTCACTTCATTCACATGTTTCGAAACGTGTTCATTGATACCGAGCAGCTTCTTCTCCTCGATCTTCTCTTTAATCTCACAAAGCGGCATATGCATTTCTTTGCACTTCTCAATAAATTGTAATGTCTCAAATGCTGTTTCGTCGTAATAGCGATAATTAGATTGAGATCGCTCCGCTTTTAAGATTCCTAGATTCGTATAATAATCAATCGTTCGTTTCGACACGTGAGCCATGAGAGCCAACTGTCCGATTCGATACACCTTCCCAACGATCTTCCCCCCTTGTTTATATTACTATTATCATACAATACATAAACTGTACAGTCAAACGTGACGGTTTGTTATTCACATTTTATGCACAATTCCATAACACTCTTTAATAATCAGAAAATTAAGTTATAATATCGTTAAAAGAAGAAGGGAGGCTACGTTCATGTACTACAACACTTCATTCGAAAACGATCAACCTGTAGGCCGTCTATAATCTAAGACGGGCATCCATATAACAAGTGCACCATGCCTCGTCTTAGGGAATAAATCATAACCCTAAAAATAGACGGAGGTCATTCAAATGAAACAAACCATTTTAGGAGCTATATGTTTATCACTAGCAGCAAGTATTTGGGGCGGTATGTACGTCGTTAGTAAATACGTACTCGACTTTATTCCGCCACTTACACTCGTTTGGCTACGCTTTATTATCGCTTTTGTTGTTTTATATGCGATTTTGAAAACAACTGAAAAAAAGCAAAAGAAAAAAGTAACCATACACAAAAAAGATTGGCTATTATTCGCTTGGATTGGATTCATCGGGTATTTCATTTCGATCACATGTCAATTTATCGGAACGAAATTATCCGATGCTCATACAGGCTCCTTAGTAACATCAGCTACACCTGCATTTATGGTTATATTTGCAGCGCTCCTTTTAAAAGAGAAACTAACTGCTCGTAAACTTTTATCAACTATAATAGCGACAATCGGTGTTATTATCGTTATCGGATGGGATATTGAAATCGGCTCCTATTTTATCGGTACAATCATTTTAGTTGGAGCGGCTATTACGTGGGCTTTACTATCCATTTATGTAAAAATCGCTTCCGCTCGATTTTCATCTTTAATTATTACAACGTACGCAATATTTTTTTCACTCTTTTTCATTACACCTTTTATGGTATGGGAATTCCAATCAAGTCCTATTGAACATATAAACATGTACGTATTATTAGGCGTACTCTATTTAGGAATCGTCTCAACCGCAGGTGCATTTTTTCTTTGGAATAAAGGGTTAGAATTAATGGATGCTAGCATCGGTTCATTATTTTTCTTCTTTCAACCGATCGTAGGATCATTACTTGGCTGGCTCCTGTTAAATGAGACGTTAAACAGTAACTTTTTCATTGGTGGTATCCTTATTATATGCAGTGTTATAATTACTACTTTTGAAAAGCAAAAATAGTATAAAAAAACAGGCAGAGACTTAGTCTCTGCCTGTTCGCATAATTGGGTCTTGGTCGTGAAAACCGATGCAAATTGGTATATTACTTTGCAAACCACTACATGCAATTTACGCACTCCAATGCGCTGGACGAGACAACACTTTCGGTAATTTCGTATGTTTGTCCCCTTTCGCCGCATTAATTTGAACTTGCGTAAGAAAAACACTATTTGTAAAATCTGTCCCGCGAATGTCTGCATCTCGCAAGTCTGCTCCGATGAGATCCGCTCCCCTTAAATTTGCATCTCGTAAATTAGCCGCAATAAGATACGCCCCTCTTAAATTTGCTCCTTGTAAATCTCTCTTTTTTAAATTCGCTCCCATAAGGTCTGCACCTCGGTGACTGATTCGTTTCTTACGTGCATCATTCATTTCTTTCCAAACTAATTCACTCGTCTCTAAAAGGAGAATGTTCACTTCTGCACGGTGTAATGGCACATTTACTTCCATTAACTCATCTGGACTTAAATTAGAAAGACGCTCAGTCTCTTCAATTGCTTCCTTCAGCTCTTTATGAATGGTCTGCGTCGCCTTTAATAGAATAGCCTCATTCAAATACCAAAGCATTTCATGAAGTTGATGCATTACCGGAAAAGCATCATACATTTTTCTCGCATGCTGAGCATCTTTCCGCCAATCAATTCCCTTAAACGTAACTTGAGAAATCTTTTGTCCAGCACCAAAACATTCAAACACTGTACAACCTTTATACCCTTTTCCTCTAAGATCTCTATGTATACTACATTTATAATCTGATTGTAAATTTGTACAAGGTTTACCACCATCTTTATTCACCGCAAAATCTATTGACGCTGCGAACGGTAATGCTACACAACATAAACCAAAACACTTTTCACAATCTGCTTTTAAACTATTGTGATTTGTATCCTCTTCTACATGAAAATAATCGTTATTATTAGTCAAAATATATACCCCCTGTTGTCTTTTGACTATTTCATAATATTCCAACTGTATTAAATAATCAATTTTAAAATAAAACAGCATCTTTCATTTCAATTCATAACTTTATCACTCAATTTCCTTTCAATTGAAAAAGACTATTTCTATCTAATGAATTATAATTAAATTATAAATATTCAAACTAAAAGGAGAGTTACTATGGCACTAGAAATGAAAACCAACTGTCAAATTTGTGATCATTCCCTCGAGCAAGATTCTGAAGCATACATTTGTGTATATGAATGTACATTTTGTGCACCATGTACAGAAGAAAGAAACAACGTTTGTCCAAACTGCGGTGGTGAGTTAGTACGCAGACCGAAAAAGAAACAGTAAAAAAGCAAGGCGATATCGCTTTGCTTTTTTCTCTCCCCTATTTTGGGGTTATATGAAATTATATCGACTTACCTATAAATAAAGACATTTCTACATGAACTGAGTTTCAATCTCTCTCACAAATTAAACATTTAAAAATTTAACACAAACAGGCTCTGGTACAACAACATCAGATTGTAAAAGTGTTAACTTACCAGTAGATTCATTTCTTGAAAATAGCACAAGGTTATGTGACTTTTCATTTGTAGCAACAAGAAATTTTTCAATCGGATCTAATACAAAGTCCCTCGGCCAATTTCCTTCTGTAGATGTATGTTCAATAAATGTAAGCTGACCTGAGTTTTGATCCACACTGAAAACAGCGATACTATTATGACCACGATTAGCTGCATACACAAAACGGCCGTCAGAAGAAATATGAATAGCACTCCCTTGACTGTTTCCATCAAATTCTTCTGGAACAGTAGAAATATACTGTAATTCTGTAAAAGCCCCTTCTTCTGAATTATATGTTAACACAATAACCTCTGAACTCAGCTCAGTCATCACATAGGCGTACTTTCCATTTGGATGAAAAGTAATATGTCTCGGACCACTTCCTGGATTTACAGATAAGCTATTCACTTCTGTTAATGCACTATCTTTTATTTCATATGTAATTAATTTATCAATTCCTAAATCAACACCCACCACATATTTTTCATCAGGAGTATATCCCGCGTAATGTGCATGTGGTTTTTCTTGTCTTTCTTTATTTGGACCTGAACCTTCATGTGCCATAATAGATGCGGCAGGATTTACAGTTCCATTTTTTTCATTTACTCCGAAAGACTCAATCGTTCCTTTATGGTAATTCGCTGTAACTACCGTATGATTTCCACTATCAACACTAAGATGACAAGGAGAAGCCCCTTCTACTACTTGTCTGTTTTTTGCCTGAAGTTCTCCAGTATGACTATCAATTGAATAAGCAGCTACACCACCAGTTTCTCCTTCTTTAACAACAGAATAGAGATATTCATTATTTCGGTTAATAGTTACATATGTAGGGTTATCCAGTTTGGCCGCAAGTGTTACATTACTAATTTTTTTTGCTTCCGTGTCTAAAGTAAACGTATATATTCCTTCGCTATTTTCTTTCGTGTAAGTTCCAACATATCCAATAAACTTTTTGTTATCCTTCATTTTCATAACCCTCTCCCTATAGTTTTTGTTCATCATACTTTTTACTAAGTAGCCTTAAACTATTTATATTGAAAGAATATCCTAAAAAATCGGAGTACCTCTTTATACGTTACCATATTTTCTTGCTAAATAGCCTTTAAACCCATTTTTTTTGATAAGTTGCTATACTTTCATATTCTTCTTCCAAGTGACGGGACAGACGAATATAGATTGGTGTTAAATCTTTATATTTTTCCACGCTTTCCATGTTTGGTTCATGATAAAAATTTGCCCCAACCATTTCAGAAACTACATGCAACGTATCTACTTCACCTAAACTATATAAACCGAGGATCGCAGCTCCTAAGCAAGAACTTTCGAAACTTTCAGGAACATATACGTCTTGATGAAAGATATCTGCCATCATCTGTCTCCAAAGTTCCGACCTTGCAAAACCACCTGTCGCTTGAATTTTTTTCGGTTCGCCGATAAGCTCTTTTAAAGCAAGCAGAACGGTATACAAGTTATAAATTACTCCTTCTAAAACAGCACGAATAAGATGTTCTTTCTTATGATGTAATCCAAGTCCAAAGAAAGACCCTCGCGCATTTGCATTCCATAAAGGAGCTCTTTCTCCTGCTAAATACGGATGAAATAATAAACCGTCAGATCCAGGGTTAACTTTTGCTGCTATTTCAGTAAGCACTTCATATGGATCTTTTCCTAAACGCTTCGCAAGTTCAATCTCTGAAGTGCCTAATTGGTCACGAGCCCACCTAAAAATCATCCCACCGTTATTAACTGGCCCGCCAATTACCCAATGGTCCTCAGTTAGTGCATAACAAAAAATTCTACCCTTTGGATCCGTTACGGGACGATTTGTGACGGCACGTATCGCACCGCTCGTACCAATTGTAACAGCAACAACTCCAGGCTCTATTGCATTTACACCTAAATTAGATAGTACTCCATCACTTGCTCCTACTACAAAGGGAGTAGAAACAAATACATTCATCTCTTTTGCAAGTTCTTCATCTAATCCTATTAAGCTGTGCGTCGTTGGAACAAGTGTAGAAAGCTTTTCATCTGTAATCCCTGCAACACGAAGAGCTTCTTCATCCCATTTCAAAGATTTCAAATTGAACATTCCTGTTGCTGATGCTATAGAATAATCAATTACATATTCCTTAAATAACTTATAGAAAATATACTCTTTAATAGAAATGAATTTATAGCTTTTTGCGAATAACTCTGCATGCTCATTCTGAAGCCAAACTAATTTCGAAAGTGGTGACATAGGATGAATTGGTGTCCCAGTACGAAGATAAATTTCATGACCATTCATATCACTCTTTATTTTCTCTGCCCAGCTTGCGCTTCTATTATCTGCCCAAGTGATACATCTCGTTAACGGATTCCCCTCTTCGTCAATAGCAATGACGCTATGCATTGCCGAGCTAAAAGAAACACAAAGAATATCATTCGACTCTACACTACTTGATCGTACAGTTTCTTTAATCGTATGTATCACTGCTTGAAAAATCTCTTCCGGATCTTGTTCTGCTATTTCTGGCGCGGGAGAATGTAAAGGATATTCAATCCCGTGGCTTGCAATAACAGATCCATCAATTGAAAACAAAACTGATTTTGTACTAGTTGTCCCAATATCTACACCAATCATATATTTTGAGCTCACTATGTAACCCCTTTCAAAATATTCCTATAACAAAAGAGCACCCACAAAGTTCTTCCTTGGGTGAGAAGGATATTTACATATACATACTTGAGAGTACCATGATTTATACGAAAAAAGACTCTCCCTTATGAGAGTTACGTTTTAACAAACTTTACTCTCATAAGGGGGTCCTTTTCATAACTATTGTGCTATTTTAAAAATGAATCGTTTCTTTTTCTATTGCCGTTTTCACGTAATAAGATGCCAAACTCGAGATTAAGTTTACAGAATGAAGTTACATAGGGAGTGGCCCTCTCGTGAAAAAGCAATTAGTGAAAACTTCACTTCATTATAATTTAGGCGCTTTTGCCCAGTCCGCGGCAAACTTTTCAATACCTTGATCTGTTAATGGGTGCATAGCAAGTTGCTCAATTACTTTATAAGGAATTGTTGCGATGTGAGCACCTGCCAGCGCTACACGAGTTACATGGTCTGGGTGTCTGACAGAAGCCGCAATAATTTGTGTATCTAATTGATGAATATCGAATAATTCAGCAATTTTAGCAACTAATAGTACACCATCTTCAGAAATATCATCTAAACGTCCTAAAAATGGAGAAACGTACGTTGCACCTGCTCGGGCCGCTAAAAGAGCTTGGTTCACAGTGAAAATAAGTGTAACGTTCGTTTTCACACCTTTTTCAGTAAGATAGCGACAAGCTTCTAATCCAGCTAACGTCATCGGAAGTTTTATCGTGACGTTTTTATCGCCACCGTTAATTTTAATTAATTCTTCTGCTTGAGCAATCATTTCTTCAGCTGTAACAGCATCTGGCGTTACTTCTGCCGAAACAGACTCAACTTTAGGTACTGCCTGACAAATTTCTGCGATACGGTCTTCAAACTTAACGCCCTCTTTTGCTACTAAAGAAGGATTCGTTGTAACACCAGCTAAAACTCCAAGTTTATATGCTTTTTTTATGTCCTCAAGATTTGCAGTATCAATAAAAAACTTCATGATCCATTCCCTCCATTTTTTAAACGTTAATGAGTAAAATTTTTAGGATGTTTATCCCGCTATTTGCCAGGCAGTAAGACCCCCACCTCAAAATTCAGCGAAGCAAAGAAGTTAGGTGGGGGATCAACTTCCCGTAAAAGCCCGATTGGTGAAGGCTAATAATCAGTGGGGGATAAAGAACCCCACTGATTAAAGTTTCACTTTATTTCTTTTCTACTGCATGTCCGCCAAATTCATTGCGCAGAGCTGCTACAACTTTTCCTGTAAATGTATCATTGTCTAATGAGCGATAGCGCATTAATAGAGACATTGCGATAACAGGAGTTGCTGTTTGAAGATCTAATGCTGTTTCTACTGTCCATTTCCCTTCACCAGAAGAATGCATAACGCCCTTAATTTCATCCAGTTTTGCATCTTTAGAAAATGCATTTTCAGTCAATTCCATTAACCAAGAGCGAATTACTGAACCGTTGTTCCATACTCTTGATACTTTTTCATAATCGTAATCAAATTCACTTTTCTCTAAAATCTCAAATCCTTCACCAATAGCAGCCATCATCCCGTATTCAATTCCGTTGTGAACCATTTTTAAGAAGTGACCACTACCAGCTTTCCCAGCATATAAGTATCCATTTTCTACAGCTGTATCGCGGAAGATAGGTTCAACGATTTCCCAAGCTTCTTGATCTCCTCCGATCATGTAACAAGCACCATTACGAGCGCCTTCCATTCCGCCAGAAGTACCTGCATCCATAAAGTGAATGCCATCTTTCTTTAATTGCTCATATCGGCGGATAGACTCTTTATAATGTGAATTTCCAGCTTCAATTAAAATATCTCCTTTTGATAACAGCGGTGTAACCTCATTAATGACAGAATCAACAACAGCGTGCGGAACCATAACCCAAAGAATTCTTGGTGATTCTAATGACTGAACAAGTTCACTTAAACTAGATGTACCTGTAGCCCCATACTCTTTCATTTCTTCTACTGCACTCGTATTTAAATCAAATGCTGCTACTTCATGTTTATGATCCATTAAATTTTTCCCTAAATTTAATCCCATTTTACCTAAACCAATTAACCCTACTTGCATAATATAATTCCTCCTCAGATTATCTTTTATTAAAAATCCATATCACTACGATTTTGAATACCTTTCAGTCTTGACAAATCCATATGTCCCGAAAGGTATTCACAGTCATAGTTTAAGAATTCAATACATTTTTTGTAATTTGAACAACATTTTCTGTCGTAAATCCAAATAGATTCATGACTTCAGCTCCAGTTCCTGAAGCTCCAAATGTTTCAATTGATAGTACTTTTCCTTCTTGTCCTACATAACGCTCCCAGCCGAGAGAGACACCCATCTCAAGAGATACTCGCTTTGTTACTGAAGACGGAAGAACCGATTCTTTATACTCTTTCGATTGGCGATCGAATAATTCCCAGCTCGGCATTGCAACGATACGAACAGAAACATGGTCTTGTTCTAATTTTGCTTTCGCACTAACAGCCAAGGATACTTCAGAACCTGTCGCGATTAAAATTACATCCGGATTTTCATTTGTTTGCGTTAATATATAAGCTCCTTTAGAGAGATTCTCTATATTCGCTTTCGTTTCATCAAACACCGGTAAATTTTGACGGCTAAGTACTAAAACGACTGGACCATCCGTTTGCTGTAAAGCATAAGCCCAAGTACTGGCTGTTTCATTTGCATCTGACGGGCGAATAACTGTTAGACCAGGAATTGCCCGAAGAGCTGCCAATTGTTCAATTGGTTCATGCGTTGGACCATCTTCTCCTACAGCAATCGAATCATGTGTAAATACATAAGTAACAGGTAACTTTTGCAATGCAGCAAGTCGAATCGATGGACGAAGATAATCATTAAATACAAAGAATGTACTTACGAAAGGTTTTACTCCTCCATGAAGAGCCAGTCCGTTAGCTGCCGCACCCATTGCATGCTCACGTACACCGAAGTATATATTTCGGCCAGCAAATGATTCTACTGCATACACAGCTTCACCTTTCATATCTGTCATAGTAGAATGAGAAAGATCCGCACTTCCACCGAAAATAGAAGGTATCGATTTCACATAATGATTAATAGCTTCCCCACTTGCAACACGAGTTGAAATAGTTTTACCAGTATTAAAGGATAGAATGTCATTCGCTTCGATTAAAACCTCACCTGTAATCGCTTTTTCTAATTCATCTGCTAGTCCAGGATTCGCTTCTCTGTATAAGTTGAACTGTTCATTCCAGTCGTTCTCTTTTTCCATACCTTTTTGTTTCAAATCATTAAAATGAGCTGTTACTTCTTCAGGCACAAAGAAATCTTCTTCATAATGCCAACCATACACTTGTTTTGTCGCTGTCGCCTCTTCTACTCCAAGCGGATTACCATGTGCTTTGTTCGTTCCAGCAACTTTTGGACTTCCATAACCTATAATCGTTCGAATTTCTATAAGAGTAGGTTGGTCCGTATTTTCTTTCGCTAATGTAATGGCTTTTGTAATAGCATCAACATCGTTTCCATCCTCAACTCTTACATACTGCCACTGTGCAGATTCTACCCTTTTCTGAATGTCTTCAGAGAAAGCAATGTTTAATTCACCATCAAGTGAAATTTCATTTGAATCATATAGCACAATTAACTTACCAAGTTTCATATGTCCTGCCATTGACATCGCTTCATAAGAGACACCCTCCATTAAATCACCATCTCCAACTAAAGCGTACGTATTGTGATCTATAATAGAGTGACCATCCTCATTAAACTTCGCTGCTAAATGAGCTTCCGCCATTGCCATTCCGACAGCATTGGCAATTCCTTGTCCTAACGGGCCTGTAGTCGCTTCAACTCCAGGGGTATGACCAAACTCAGGATGTCCCGGTGTTTTACTATTTAACTTTCTGAAACTTTTCAAGTCTTCAATTGAAACGTCATACCCAGCTAAATGAAGTAGGCTATATAGTAGGCTCGATCCATGTCCCGCCGATAAAACGAAACGATCACGGTTAAACCATTCTGGATGATTAGGATTGTGATTTAAATGATTCGCCCATAATGCATAAGCCATTGGTGCCGCTCCCATCGGAAGACCTGGATGCCCTGAATTTGCCGCGTTAATAGCATCAATCGATAAAGTACGAAGTGTATTAACTGCTAATTGATTCATGTTATGTGCCATAGTAATTGTCCCCCTAAATACCTTCATTTCAGAATGTACTTATTTTTCAATTTTTCGATCTAACCACCATTTAAATTCACTTTCTTGCAATAAAGCATTAGCCGCATCTGGACCATATGAACCCGACTGATATTCATGAAGTGGCAATAAGTTTTCCTCGAATGCTTCAAGAATTGGCTGTACCCATTCCCATGACAATTCAACTTCTCTCCAATGTGCAAAGAATGTAGAGTCTCCACTCACAGCATCATGGATGAGTCTTTCATACGCTTCAGGTACTCCCACATCCGCTTGCTCGCAAGTAAAATTAATACGGATCGGTTCAATCTCTCCATTTTTCAATGGGTTTTTACTATTTAACTGTAATGAAACATTCTCACCTGGACTAATTTCAATTATTAATAAGTTAGGTTCTGCATTTGGATTATTCTCTTGATATTGCTGTTTTAACGTATTTTTAAATTCGATTACAATACGAGTAGACTTTTCTTTCATTCTTTTGCCTGTTCGTATATAAAAAGGAACGCCAGTCCAAAATGGATTATCGATCCATAAGCGAGCAGCAACAAATGTGTCTATGTTAGAAGAAGGATTTACTCCTGGCTCCTCTTTATATGCTACAACTTGTTGACCATTTACCTCTCCTGAAGAGTATTGCCCTCGAACGATATGGTTCTGAACGTCTTCTTTTTTCACTTTACGAAGCGTCTCCATTACCTTTCGTTTTTCCTCTCGGATTTCAGATGCGTTAATCTTTTCCGGCAGATTCATAGCAGTCATCATTAATATTTGTAACATATGATTTTGAACCATATCTCGAATGGCTCCTGCCTGATCATAATATCCGGCCCTTTCTTCAACCCCAACTGTTTCACTAGCTGTTATTTGCACATTCGCTATATGTTCTTTGTTCCAAATCGATTGGAGAACAGGATTTGCAAATTCGAGTGCTTCAATGTTTTGAATCATCGGTTTACCTAAATAATGATCAATACGGTATATCTCGTCTTCTTCAAACGTGCGACTAAGCTTATCATTAAGCTCACGAGCAGATGTAAGATCGTGTCCAAACGGTTTCTCAATCATCAAGCGTTTCCATCCATCTGTTCTATCAAGTCCGCTTTCCTTAATATTTAAAGCAATTGTCTCGAAAAGGTCAGGTGCAACTGAAAGATAGAACATTCTATTCCCTTTTATATTTAGTTCTTCTTCCCTTTCACGAACTACTTGTAATAACCTCTCATAGTCTTCCGGCTTACTCACATCTAACGGGCAATAGCGAAAATTATCTAAAAAACCTTCGAGTTCTGGAGTACCTTCCTCCCTATGACGGGAAAACGTCTCTATTGATTCTTTTATTTTTTTTTGAAAATCTATATGAGATACTTGACGTCTTCCAAGCCCGATAACGGATATCTGCTTTGGAATCTTTTTATCTCTATATAAGTTATATAGTGCGGGGTAAATTTTTCTTTTAGCTAAGTCCCCTGTCGCTCCAAATAAAACAAAGGTCATTGATTCCAATTTCAGTCCCCCTCATGGTGTATAATCATTGTCACTATATTAAAAATGAATTGTACAGAAGCTCATACTCTTGTTGATTCATTCTTGCTTCTTCTTATCTTCTAACTCTTTTCTTTTTATAAAAAACAAAGAGTTATCAAATTTCAATTCTTTATACCTTTCGCTTTCTAATTGTCCCCAATATCAATAGTGGCAATTCAAAGCATTTCTACCACAACTTGCTTATTTATCGAACTATACTTAACAATATATATTTAATTACTTTTAGTTATTAGATAACCTTACATCTAGCATATTAACTACACAAATTATTATCGTCAAGAAAAATGTCTCGAATTAAAGACTTTTCATTTCGTAATATTTTTCAGTTTTTGTCTATTTATTAGAAGCAGACGGTATAATTCAATGAATAGCGTACCACCGAAAATAAAATGTTCTTTAGCCGAATATGGTTGGCCTTTAGCGTCCATACTAGATTCACTTTGCACTTTTTAAGAATGTCATCTCGAAAAAAATGAAAATACGTCTATTCTCATTACAGTAGACAAATAATAAAAAGGCAAAAACGAACAGGGATATGTCCGTTTTTGCCTTTTTTAATTAACCATTAAAGTTACTTTTATTATTGATTCAAATGATTTTTAACTGCTCTTATAACCAATTCATGATCTACTTCTGGTGGTAATCCTGAAACTGTTATCATTCCAATAGCCCCTACGTTTTTTATTTGGATAGGAAAGCATCCACCAAACGCAGCGTATTCCGAAGCATCTAACAGATATTTTTCATTATATGAAATTCCAGTTATTTCACTTTGTATCTGCATATAATACGAGCTATGATTATGCAGGGAAACGACTCGTTTTTTACGCTCAATCCATTTCGTATTTTCCTCAGTTGTCCCTGTCATCTTGAAATGAAATAATTGCACACCATTTTTTGTTATATCAACAGCAATCAATTTTCCCTCTCGCTTTGCTGTTTCAACGATAAATAAACCTAATTGCAAGGCATCTTCATTTGTAAAAGAGGAAAATTGAAGTGTTTCCTCGTCTATTAAAATTTGTTTACTTATTTCACTCAAATTTGAAGTACTCATATCTTCAACCTCCATAATCGTTTTATGCCACATTGGCATTTTTTGAAATTACCCTACTCTAAAGTATCACCTTTCAATACTTCTGAATCTAAATAAACTGCTGTAACAGCATCGGTAACTAGTACCGTAAAGCTTGTTTTCTCCTTACTAGTGCTATTATGAATGATAAAAAGTAAGCATTTTTAAGTGCTATAGGTACTTTAAAGTACTATCCTACTTATCCCCCTCTTGCGTAGGCTATTATGAAATATATTTAACACATTAAAAATGTATGTACTAAACAATAATATTTTTAATATAAAACTTTTTCTGCTCAATGACTGCAATCCACATTCATTCATAGCTTTTTTTATCAAATGAAACAAAAAGAATCTAGTCGGTATTAGATTCTTTCCTGCTCGAAAAACACTCTTATATTTCCCATGTCTTTATTCATAATAAAGACCTTCGTTCACGATACGATTATATGTATAAACTCTTTCCTATATTGTTATAAAAGACTTAGAATAGAACTTCTATCAAAAGCTCATTTTAATTACAGTAAAACATTAATGAAAAGAATGAATTTTTAAAGGAAACTTGTTTGTCATAGCATCTTTGTTTTGAAGTAAAAGATATCGATGCCGCTGTAGAACGTCTAAAAGCAATGGGGGTACAACCCGATGGCGAGCCGATTGTCTTTCAGGAAGAAGATGGCTTGAAATCTGGATTTGGTACAGGAGTTGCCTACTTCCGTGATCCAGATGGTACTAATTTAGAGCTTATTGCTCCAAAAGGTCCATTTAGACGTGACTAATTACAATAAGCTGCCCATATGGACAGCTTATTTACATAATTATCGTTATTAGCAGTGAAATGACTTTACACATCTAAGTTGTTGATGATAGCTAATATTTGATGAATGGAACTATTTAAAACCGAAGGATTGATTTTACAGAAACTTAAAAATACAAATAGATATCATATTTATTATAATTTTCAAACTCCCCCATTAACTAACTCGTTTATTGAGTTTAATTTTGAAGAAAGTCCGATAAACCATTCTTCGTCTCCTGTTAATAATGCTAAATCTATAAGAAAAAGGATTTGCTCCTTGTTTATTGCCTTTGATTCAGGAAGTTTTTTTACATGGTTACTCAAAAAGGACATTGTTTTACTTATTGTATCTCTGTTGTCACATTTAACAACATTAACCTTAACTACTTCCCCTACATTATCAAATGATTCAATATAACCAAGTATTAATTCACCCTCTTTTGATATTCCACGAACCCAATCTCCTACTTTTAAAACATGATTATTATTTGACATCATACCTTTTCACCTTCCTACAAATGATTTTAGTATTAATATATTAGGAGTAGTTCCTCATTTTTAGAGGCGACAAACAAGATATACAAAAAACTCAAACTGTAATGTTTTTTATTACACTTAAACAATCAGAACTACACGGCTATGTAACAATTAAGCCGTTTATCGTTCTTGATTGATTAGATCGACTACTTCTTTCATCGTATAGTTCTTTAAATATTCACCTAGATGTTCTTCAGCACCTAAGAAAATAGCAAAAAGGACTTTTCGCATATTCGAACCTACAATACACTGGTCATTCGATTCTGGACATTTAGGTTGCAAAGCACCTTCTGAGGTTATTTGATAAATATGCCAGAGATTAACTTCACTTAAATCTCGAGCGAAAATAAAACCTCCACCAATTCCCTCTTTTGATTGTATAAACTTATGTTTTTTTAACAAACTTAACACTTTGCGAATGCGTACTGGATGAACACCTGCACTTTCTGAAATAGAATTACTTGTTGACATTCGGTCTGGCTGTAGAGCTAGATAAGTTAAACTGTGAATGGCCAAGGTAAAATCACTATTCATAGTCTTCCTCCTACGATATAAATTGCTAATCACTTTCCAACATACTGTAACTATAAATATTACAGATAAGTTTGTCAAACGTTAAGATATATAAATAATTCTTACCATGAAGAAATAAATTCCTTTGTATTCTATCCTAGCTCATCTATGTCTAAATAACTTCATTTAGCTATTTGAACAACCTTTTTATCATTCATACTTTTTAAGTTTAAAATAAATTTAAAAATCCCACTGTTTCTTAACTTGTTCTTCTGCTAATTGTTTAATTTTTGTCCATATCGTATCTTTGCTCACAATAACATTTGTTTGATAGTTTCTATTTTTATAATTAACTGTAACGCATACTTCAATCATCTTCTACTTCCTCCTTTCAAAAAAATTCCCCTTAAGAAATATTACTTATTAATTAGCCAACTTTTGCAATTCCATGTTCAAAACTGTTCGAACGCTACGTGGTAAAAATTTGCGAATTTCTTCCTCGTTAAAACCAATCTGTAATCTTTTTTCGTCCAGCATAATTGGGCGACGCAGCATTTGTGGATGTTCAATTATTAATTTATAAAATTCATTAAGCGAAAGCGCCTCGATATTTATATTTAATTCCTGAAAAGTTTTAGATCTAGTTGAAATAATTTCAGTAGCCCCCTCTTCAGTTAAACGAAGAATTGATTTAAGTTCATCAACTGTCATAGAATTTGATACGATGTTTTTTTCAATATAATTAATTTGATACTCCTCAAGCCATGCTTTAGCTTTTCGGCATGAACCACAGCTTGCTGTCGTATATAGAATCACCATATTTTACTCACTCCTTTAATGTTCTTTATCAAACGTACAATTACTTTAAATATGGATTATTGAAATGTATTAAAAAAAATTACAGTTTAGAATCAAATTCACGTAATGTTATTTATTCGACAATATTTAATTTATCTTAACTATCCGTTTCCTTTTAAAATGATGCTTTAATAAAATTACTGTATCTACATTTTACAGACGATGACAACTCACTTCTTAAAACCATACTGTAATTTTAAACTTTACAGTTATATTAATCAACTGTTAAGTCTTGGATTAAATCTATCAACGTAACAAATCGTTTTCTTTTGCGTGAATGTCCCCGTAGTGTTACGCTAACCAGTTCCAAATGCACTTTAAAGTACATACTTTTTATTATGTAAAATACATTTCATAATGGCATATGTAAGAGTTGAGTGAGTAATACAGTATTAGAAATTACCTACTTTACCTTTTAGTACCCATCGTACTTTAAAGTGCGTACTTTTTTAACTGTTTAAATACTTTTATAATGCATTTTGTCAGGCAATGAGATGGCATAGATTGGTTTGGTCAGCCTTTGATTTTCACATCTATTGAGCAAAGTTTAAAACGTTTAAAAACAGATCGTCTAGACTTTGTTTTCATTCATGATTTAGCACAAGACTTTTATGGCGACGAGTGGATTTCACAATTTGAAACGGCTCGTACAGGAGCATTCCGTGCGCTAACACGTTTACGTGAAGAAGGGGTCATTAAAGGTTGGGGACTTGGAGTAAACAAAGTAGAATCCATTGAACTGATGCTTGATTTAGAAGAAGCGCAGCCAAATATATCCTTGTTAGCTGGTCGTTATTCATTATTAGACCACGAGCGTGCCTTGCAACGAGTAATGCCTGCAGCTGTAAAGCATAATATGGATATTGTTGTTGGTGGCCCATATAGCTCAGGTATTCTTGCTGGAGGTGCTCACTTCGAATATCAAAAAGCATCACCAGAAATCATTGCAAAAGTTGAGAAAATCAAAGTTCTTGCAGATCGTCATGAAATCAGCATCAAAGCTGCTGCATTACAATTTTCACTAGCTAATCCAGCTGTTGCAGCTGTTGCAGCTGTTGCAGCTGTTGTTCCTGGCGCAAGTAAGCCGGAACGAATTGTAGAAGACCAAGCTGCATTAAACACAGTAATTCCAACGGCATTCTGGGAAGAAATGCGCGAACAAAAATTAGTAGCACCTAATGCACCACTACCAATCAACGTTAAATAAAGTGAACCTTTAATCAGTGGGGCGGTTTATCCCCTACTGATTATTAGCCTTCACCAATCGGGCATTTACGGACAGTTGATCTCCCACCTAACTTCTTTGCCCCAGCCGAATTTTGAGGTGGGAGTTTTACTGCCCACAAATAGTGGGATAAAAAGGAGCGTAATGAACATGGCACATACTACTACATCTATGACAGTTTTTTCTTCACCTGAACAAGTATGGCAATTAATCGGAGGTTTCAACTCCCTTCCAGACTGGTTACCTTATATACCTAGCAGTAAAGTAACTGAAGGTGGACGCGTATCACCATCTAGCTAATCCAGATGGTGATACGATTATAGAGCGCTTAGAAGTATTCAATGATAAGGAGCGCTACTACACGTATTCAATTATGAATACACCATTTCCAGTCACTAATTATCTATCCACGATTCAGGTTAAAGAAGGTACTGAAAGTAACACATCGTTAGTAGAGTGGTCTGGTAACTTCACTCCTGTAGGGGTTAATGATGAAGAGGCAATTAATCTGTTTCATAGCATCTACAGCGATGGTCTGAAGGCATTGCAACAAGCATTTCTAGATTGATTTACTTTAAAAGAAACAATGAAAAGCAAAGCGCTGGGCGCTTTGCTTCTTCTAGAATCCCTTTTAACTTTTTACTAATTAACTTCGCTAAATACTCATAACCTTGTGGTCCAAAGTGTAAATCGTCTTTTTCATTAATCTAGCACTCCTTTACGTACGAAACAGCTTTCCTTCTATCGCTTTCATATATCTTTCCGCAGAACGTTCCACTGCCTCATTTGCATTTTCTTTTACTACTCGGTGAAAAGCATTATATAAACGATTAAATTGTAACGGTTTCACTCGATTCGCCATTTCCTCAACTTTTCTCGCCGGTAGTGGGATTAAGTTTGGATAGCTGTACATGAAGCTCACCCACTGTTGATCCGCTACAACTTGAATGATATCACCTGTTAATAATATACCTTTCCCATCATTTCCTTCTTCCCAATGTAATACAGAACCGCCACTAAAATGTCCTCCGAGACGATGCACAGTAATTCCATCTGCTAATTGTAAAGACTCACCAGTCCAATAAATAATACGACTACTCGGGCGCATAACCCACTCTTTATCGTCTTCGTGTATATAAATTGGTACATCAAATGTTTCTGCCCATTCTACTTGTGTTGAATAATAATGCGGATGAGATAGTGCAATTGCATCTAATCCGCCCCACTCTTTTACCTTCTCAATTGTCGTGTCATCTAAATAAGTAATACAATCCCATAACAAACGATATGACTCTGTTTTTACTACAAATGCCGTTTGACCGATCGCAAATTCTGGTTTTGTCGTAATACTATAAAGCCCATTTTCTTCTTCTATAATTTCATTTTTATATGTATCACTCGTTTGCAAGTTTTCTAAACTCGTCCAAGACTGCCCTTTCGGATTAATATATTGTCTCTCCTCATCACAAATAACACAACTTACCAGTTCTTCCACACTCGCTGCATACTGCACGCCACACGTTGTACAAACGAAATTATTCATAGTCATTCCCCTATCTCTTTAATTTTTTATTAAGCTGATATTTGTTGATAGTTTTCTGCTTTTTTATTTTCAAGTGATACGCTTATAAGAGTAATAAAGTAGACAACTGTAACCGCCATAGGAATTACAATAAATCCTTTTTCCGCAAAAAGAATCCCACATACTGACGTTACTAATACAGTTCCTACTGATAAAAAACCATAACTTTTACTTTCATAAATCCATACATATGGTAAAAAATGAACACCTATTAACATTGCTACTACAAAAGGTAACCATTCTGGAAATTGAAAGTATGCAAGTAATACAAACGGAATATTCAATACATTTATCCCACCAATTACTCCAGCTAAAGTCCCTAGCGGATTTCCTTTCGCAAACATGTCAATTTTTAATATAGCAGCTATCATTAAGCCACAAGGAAATACACAACCCATACCAATTAAATACACCCACACAACTTGTTTTTCTGAAAGAAGAATACCCGTTACACTCGCTACAATCCAAAACAAAATACCAGCTATTATAACAGGAACTCCCCTCTTCGTTCTTTGTGCTAAATCTCGTTTTGCTTCTGCTATGTTCATTTCACTATCTCCCCCAAACTATTTGTACTATAAAGCCGGCTCAATTTCGTTCATCCAATAACGCCAAGCTACTAAGTAATCTTCTAAATCTTTCGGGTGGTGTCTCAAACATGTATCTATACGCAAATATAATCCTATGACTATTTCCTCGTATAGATCTCGATTTTTTTTAAGAAATACACATTGTTTCATCACATAATCGATCGCTTCTTTTGTTACATCTTCCGGAGTTGAACAGAACGCATAAATTAAATCATATAAAGGATCTCCTAAAATAGGTAACGGATCAATTACCCCATGTAACCTATTCTCTCGAAATATAAAATTATGAAATCCGAAATCACCATGTAATAAAAATGGCTGATTTACTCCGGCATCCCTATTTGCTAGTTTAAGAACAATTCTATAATCTTCCTCACTTATGTAACGTCTTACATTTTCATAAGCTTCCATCACATTTGCCGTTAAAAATTCATTCCAAGATTGAACCGGACTTTCTTTCCATCCCCAGCCTGCTGCCCCTGGAACCATTTTATACTTATTGATAACTTCTTTTACAAGTGTACGAAGCGTACTTCGTTTATATCCTTGTTTACACGAAGTATTACCTTCAAGGAAAGAATACACGAAATATGTATGTAAAGGCTCCTTATACAAAAGCTTTGAAAATAAACTATTCTCCTCATAAAATGAGAGAAAATTAGCTTCTTCACGTATTACTTCCGCTTCATTCAGCTTTACTACATATTTTTCGTCCAACAAATATACAGTACTTGTCGTTCCTCCGTTCAACGCTTTTACGCTATTTGGATCATGTGAAATAACTTTCTCCTTAACTAGTTGTGCAGCAATTATTGAAATGTCCATTCTCTCACCCTTTAATTCCGAAGATTCCCCCAATTCAAAAGACAACTTTACTATTATTTGACAAACGAATAGGAAACCCCTTCCAAAATCTTAATATAACAAAAAATCATTTACTTTTATATTTCAAAAATAAGGAAATACTAACAACAACGTTACATACATATTAGGAGGACAATATGAAACCTGAATTTTTAAAAGCAGTACATGATGCCATTGGAAGTGTCGAACACATTCATATAGAAGAAAGCGGTGCCGACAGCTTACTTATCCATCATGATGATGCACAGCAATTACAACAAGTCGCTAAAACGTTAGAAAACAACAATTTCCGCTCTGCTTTAAGAACAACTGGAGATGCTTCGTATATTGAAGTGTTGAACAGATAATGAAAGTCTGGATGTATTCCGGGCTTTCTTTTTTTATCCCGCTATTTGCCTTGCAGTAAGACCTCCACCTCAAAATTCAGCGGAAGCAAAGAAGTTAGGTGGGGAATCAACTGCCCGTAAAAGCCCGATTGGTGAGGGCTGATTAAAGTTTCACTTTATATTGAAATTTCAAACTCTTTTACATACACCGCTGTTCCAGCAATATCAATTTGTAAGTTATCATTTTCTACATCTTTCGTTACATAAACCGTTACACGACCATCTTTATTTATTTCCTGTCCTTGCTCAACGATTAACTCCAGTTCATGGTCAAAATCTTTCTCCAAATACGTCGCATAATATGCTCCCATTACACCTGAAGCTGTTCCTGTCACTGGATCTTCAATCGTTCCAGAATAAGGTGATGAGAAATGACGACCGTGCATTTTTGCTTCTGCATCATATGTCTCTAAGCAAAGTGGATGAATCGAAGCCTTAGGTATTTCTTTTAATACCGATGGAAATGCAACATTATTAGGTTTCATTCTCTCACATGAATCTAGATTTTTAATCGGTACAATTACAGTCCAATTACCAGTATTTCCATATACAATCGGCAAACTTACATCTAAATCATTTACTTCTAAACCGATACTATGAGCTAATTCTTCTTCTGAACCTGTAAAGTCTTTAAACTGAGGTGCTGCCTGCCTCATTTTTATAAAGGTTTCTCCATTTTCATTTACACCTATTTGTATTGGTAAAATCCCTGCCTTCGTTTCAATCGTAAGATTTGTTTCCTCTTCTAATAAACCTCTTTCACGCAAAGCATATATAGTCCCAACTGTCCCATGACCACATAAATCCATTTCAAACCCTGGTGTAAAATAACGCATTTTTATATCTGCTACTTCTGAAGAAAGAACGAAAGACGTTTCGTTAAACCCAACTTTTTCAGCAATCCGCTGCATTTCCTCTTCCGTTAATCCATCCGCCTCTAATACAATACCTGCTGGATTTCCCATATTCGGTTTATTACTAAATGCATCATAATGGACTACGTTTACTTTTTTCATTCTCATATCCCCTAATCCTCTTTTAAATTTTTTTTGAAGGTCCAAATATATTTTGAATGGTTGTAAGATCGTACATTACCACTTCAACTCCCCTACACCCGGTTCAATAAACTTACCCGAAACATCCTCATTTGAATCCATTACCCAATCATATATATTTTGAGCTCCTTCAGCAGGAGTCATATTCGCATCAAAAGCACCGATGTCAGTCTTTAATTTTCCAGGGTGAATTGCGGTTACACAAATTCCTTTATCCGCAAACTCTTGTTGTAAACAGAGCGTTAACATATTTTGTGCAGCTTTTGCGATCCGGTATGAATATGAGAACTGCCCTTGTGGAAATTCTTTTTCGGCCATTTTATGTAAAGAGCCTAAACGAGATGATACGTTTATAATTCTCGGCTGATTTGATTTAGTTAAAGCTGAATACGTACCTTTTATTGCTCGAATAACACCTAAACAATGAAGGTTAAATAGTTCCATTAACTCTTCTGAATTTGTACGTAAAATTTCAGTTTCCTTTCCAGTAATTCCAGCGTTATTAATAACTAGATCAATATGCTCTGTGTACTCTCCAATTTGCTCCTTAATACGCTCAGTACTCTCATCATCTGACAAGTCTGCTAATATAGGAAAACATCTAGAAGTAAAAACCTTATTCAATTGTCCTATCGCTTCCTCACTTCTAACTAATGGATAAACGATATGTCCATTTTCATGAAATACTTTCACTAACTGTAACCCTAATCCACGATTTCCACCTGTAATAAGTACCTTCATATACTCATCTCCTTATTTTTATAATAAATAAGAAAATCTGCCCACTTACCATTCCCCATAGAAAACGCCTTTCTCATACATTCAAATGAAAAACCAGCTCTTTCTGCAAGACGAACGGATGGCTCATTATCAACATTTATATGTAATTCAATTCTATGAAATTGAAGACTATTAAAAAACAACGGTAACGTCGATTTTACACTTTCGATCCCGTATCCATTTTTCCAGTATTGATTATGTATTGTGTATCCCATCATCGCCCATTGATAATCCATACGCAAAATTTTAATAAGCTCTAGTTTTCCAATATTCGCTCCATCTTTTTTTCGGAATATGCCTAATACGTACATTTCATCCCGTCTTGCCGCCTCATCAAATCCTCTTATCCATTCCGTAAACCATTCTTTCGTTGAAGACGACATGTCATGATAGCCATCATCGTATTTATATTGAGATGGTAACCTCTTATTGAATCCATCTAACCAACTTTCATAATCCTCTTTTTGAAATGGACGAATAATCAGTCTCTCTGTCTCTACTTGTAATAGTGGCAGCTTCATTTATATCTCTTCCTTTAATTGTTAATTGAATATTCTTTATTATCTTACACAAAATACAAAATCTAGTAAATCATTATGTTTTTTATAAACAAAAATCCAGTTATGCTTTTTACATAACTGGATTCTTCATTATTTAATAACCTTTTATTTCACAAGAAAAACATCCCTTAATTCCCTCTTCAACACTTTCCCTAAAGCGTTTTTCGGTAATTCGTCCATAAATACAACTTCTGGTATTTTATAGCTTGCTAGTTTTTCTTTACAATGCTGAATAATCTCTTCTTCTGTTAAAGACGTTTGAATATCCTTTACAATGTAAGCTGTTGGAACCTCCCCCCAAAAGTCATTTGGAATCCCAACTACTGCAACTTCTAAAACACCATTTATTTCATGAATTACATCTTCTACTTGATCTGGATATACGTTGTCACCACCGCGTACGATAACGTCTTTATATCTTCCCATAATATGTAGAAACCCATCATCATCTATCATACCGGCATCACCCATGTTAAACCAATTATCTTTTACTACCTTCTTTGTTGCCTCTTCATTATTCCAATATCCTTTAAACATGTACGGGCTTCTTACGTGGATCTCTCCAACTTCATTTGTTGTTAGCTCATCACCTGTTTCTGGATGAACAATTTTCAGCTCAACATGCTTAAGTGTTTTCCCTACGGAAGACATTTTTTCTTTTCCCATATTTGGATGCCAAGAAGTTACTACCCAACCTTCTGTACTCCCATAACCTTGCACCATATAAATACCTTTTTCCATATATTTTTGAATGAGTGTTTCTGGCACCTTTGTACCACCACTTTGCGCTACTTTAAAGGCCGAAATGTTGCGCTCTTTTTTATCTAATTCATCAAGCATGTAACTATAAACAGCTGGGAACGCAAGCATTGTAGTAATTTTCTCTTCTTCAATCTTATCCCAAATAAGAGTAGGATTCGAATCAGCTAAAAAGACCATCGTAATGCCATGATAAATACAATTTAAAATAGAAAGCACGCCACTCATATGAAACAATGGGTGCACTGATAAAAAGCGTTCACCTGCTGGAATTTCTCTTTGCCCCGCAATTTCAGTAAAATAATGATGTAAGTTTTTATGACCAATTACACATGCTTTTGCCTGTCCAGTCGTTCCTGAAGTAAATAAGTAAATGGCATCATCATCTTCATGAACTTCCACATTCGGATCTGTTATTGGCTGTTCCTTTAATTTTAATTCAAATGAGCCAAATCCTTCTTTTGTCGTCTCAATTACATAAGGAATTTCTTTAACTGCATTAATCTTTAATACAACTTCACTAAATTCATCATCAATAACTAATACTTTTAATCTCGCTTCTTTTACAATCGATTCTAATTCATAAGCAGTAAGCTGATGATTAAGCGGAATAAATACCGCTCCAATTTTTAAGCTTGCCATCATAACGCTTGGAAACGGATGATTATTTTTGCATAGAATTCCTATACGATCCCCTCTTTTCACACCGGTATGTAACAAATAATGTGCAAGCTGATTTACTCGTTCATTATACTGCTGAAACGAATACCTTTTCTCTCCACCGATAAGCGCTTCCAAATTTGGTGACTGCATTGCTCTTTTTTGTAATAATTGTCGCATCGTTCTCAAGTAAAACTCCCCTTTATATATGTTAGGATTTTTATTTTACCAGATTAATTATTAATTTACTAAAGATTAAACTTAGTGAATTTAAATGAAGTGAATCTTTAGTCGATGTGGGGTGTTCATCCCCACTGATTATTAGTCCACACCTTACGGGCGGTTAATGCGGGATAAACAAAAATAGCCATCTACTTAACAAGTAAATGGCTATTTCTCCTTATATATTAGAAAACTCCTTATTCATCACATATTTCACATACTCAGGTGCACTTTTGTCAATCTCTTCATCACTGATTTCATATTCCGCACCATATAAATAAAATGATGGTATAAATTCCATTCCTGTATATAAGCTCGTAGCGTGGAATGGTTTCGTTAATTCATCCATTGTAATTCCGCTATTTTTATAGTCTTTTTCTAAGCCACCCATAGAAATAGCTAAACCAAATTCTTTCCCCTTCACTTTATCCCCTTTTGATCCGTAGGCAAATCCATATGTTAATACATCATCGAACCATTTTTTTAATAATGGTGGTGAGCTATACCAGTAGAGTGGAAATTGAAATATATATCGGTCGTGCTCTACTAACAGCTTTTGTTCTTCTTCAATATTAAATTCCCAATTTGGTGCCACTTTATATAATTCATGCACCGTTATTTCATCTGGATATTTCTCAAGTTCTTCTACCCATCTTTTATTAATTCGAGACTTTTCAATATCAGGATGTGCTACAATTACAAGTGTTTTCATATATTTTCTTCCCCCTTATAAATAATTCAAACGCTTTAGTATTAGTATGAATGAGTCACATATAATTGAAAAGTACGTACTTTAAAGTGCTATAGGAACCTTAAAGTACCTTTGGAGGTGTTATATGAATCAAAATGATAATTGCCCAATCGCAACGACACTCGACGTGATCGGTGGAAAATGGAAAATTCATATTTTATGTGTTTTGGCGGATGGAAAAATGCGAACAAATGAAATAAAACGAGAAATTCCAAACATTACACAAAAAGTTCTCACACAGCAACTTCGGCAACTTGAGGCTGATGGGATTATCCATCGTACTGTATATCAAGAAGTACCACCAAAGGTTGAGTACACAATAAGCGAACATGGAAAATCTTTAATGCAAATTATGGATGAACTATTTGAATGGGGAAAAGACCATCAGATCAAAAGATTACATGACTAAAAAAACTACCAAATTCTTTACATACTAGTGGGAATGGCACATCACTATCAAGCTAACAAAAAGACCCTAATAAGAAAACTTTCATTTTTATAATCCATTTAAACTTTAGCTTGATAGTGATACGGCAAGACCCTAATAAAGAAATGTATTAAACAAATTAAAAACAACAACACATACGACTAATGTTAATAAGAAAATTATAGTCGCTGAATTGCTTACTTAATTTTGAAATCTAAACAGTTACCCTTTAAGCCAAGCTTAATAATATCGCTTTTGTACGATTATCTGTTACTTCATAATAAATTTCTAATCCTTTCCGAGTACCTGTAACGACTTTAGTAGCTTTTAGTTTAGATAAATGTTGACTAATTGTACTTTGAGGCATTTGTAATGTTTCATACATTGTCGTTACGTTAATAGGACCTTTTGCAAGCATTATCTTTACTAATGATAAACGGACAGGATGCGCCAACACCTTTAATACTTCAGTGATTTCTTCATACATTTCTTTCATATTTTTTCTCCCCTTTTATATAACTATTAATGATATCCATATATATAATTCGAAAGGATATACGATTTTATGTCCGTCATTTTAAAAAATATTAAGAAATTCCTTCAGATGGAAGGAATCCCTCTGTTCAATATTCTATAGATTTTTCTTTCACTCGATATTATGTGGTAGGAGCTTTCCTTACTGAGACCCTCTACCATTGTTCCCTTGCGATCCTCTAGCGTTGTTTTCTTGCTGATGCCCATTATTCCCTTGAGACCCTCTACCGTTGTTCTCTTGCTGATGCCCATTATTCCCTTGTGACCCTCTACCGTTGTTCTCTTGCTGATTCCCACTATTCCCTTGCGATTCTCTACCGTTATTCTCTTGCTGATTCCCATTATTCCCTTGTGATCCTCTTCCGTTGTTCCCTTGACCATTCCCATTATTCCCTTGCGATTCTCTTCCGTTGTTCCCTTGACCATTTCCATTATTCCCTTGCGATTCTCTTCCGTTGTTCCCTTGCTGGTTTCCATTGTTCCCTTGTGACCCTCTGCCGTTGTTTCCTTGCTGATGCCCATTATTCCCTTGCGATTCTCTTTCGTTGTTTCCTTGCCCATTTCCATTATTTCCTTGTGACCCTCTGCCGTTGTTTCCTTGCCCATTTCCATTATTTCCTTGTGACCCTCTGCCGTTGTTTCCTTGCCCATTTCCATTATTTCCT
>NZ_JAWRYM010001359.1:0-230 GCF_046534555.1 Bacillus sp. SIMBA_074
CGTCGTCCTATGTAGTGCTTTGTTCGGTTTGTTTCTGGGCTTATCCTTGCCTGTCCAGACTACGCTTTTATCCAGAACCTTTTCACAGGAACGTGCGACCTCGGTTGGAATCTACAATTTCTTCCGTTTTTTCGGTATTGCGGTCAGTCCGCTAGTTGGGGGAGTCCTGTATCAATGGGGGGAGGGGGCACTACTGTTTGGATTCGTCTCTGTCGTTTTCGCTTTTGCTG
>NZ_JAWRYM010001360.1:0-229 GCF_046534555.1 Bacillus sp. SIMBA_074
CTGGCTGCCGGCGCCGGAGGGGGACTTCTCGCTCTATATCCGCGCGTACTGGGGCAAGGAAGGCATCACAGGCGGCAGCTGGCAGCCGCCGGCCGTCAAGCGGCTGTAACCCGAAGCGGCCCCGTTGGCGCCGGCGTCCGCCGGCGCCAACTTCTTTGGCCCCAGGAGATTCGACATTGAACGGCAGGCGCTTCTCGAGGCTGTTGGGGTTAACCGCTACGTTACTTTT
>NZ_JAWRYM010001361.1:0-229 GCF_046534555.1 Bacillus sp. SIMBA_074
CCGTGCTGGGCTATCTTGCAGCGGGGCTTGCAGTAGGCCCATTCGGTTTGGCATTGATTAGCAGCCCTGAAACGCTACTACACACCGCTGAGCTAGGCGTTGTTATGTTTTTGTTTATTATTGGTCTGGAGATGCGGCCAGCTAAGTTGTGGGCGCTGCGGCGGCAGATATTCGGCCTTGGCGTAGCGCAAGTTAGCACCTGTGGTATTTTGCTGACGTTGGTCGCGAT
>NZ_JAWRYM010001362.1:0-229 GCF_046534555.1 Bacillus sp. SIMBA_074
TCGGCCGCAGCGAAGCCGAACGATTCAAAAACGGCATTGCGCTGACATTTGCTGAACAAGGCAAGACAATTGTTTATGCTAAAGATGATCTTGGGATTGCCGGTATAATCACTTTGAAAGATGTCGTGCGTGAAGAAACGATCGCTGCCATCGAAGCTTTGAAAAATGAGGGGATCCATACCGTCATGCTGACAGGTGATGGTGAAAAAACCGCTAAAGCGATTGCGTC
>NZ_JAWRYM010001363.1:0-229 GCF_046534555.1 Bacillus sp. SIMBA_074
GCCGTCTATTTTAGTCGCTATTTGGAATCATCCCGATAAACAGTACATTGCGGTTCAAAAGAGAACAACAGCATTTGCTAAATGTGAAACTGTTGCTCGGTTGATACTTGAAAAATTAGAACCTCAACTAACGCACTTTCATTTGCGAGCGATTTACGAACCATTGTTTGAGAAGCAGCAGTTTTGGACGTTGTTGAAAAAATACCGTGGTAAGGTGAAATCTGTAGAT
>NZ_JAWRYM010001364.1:0-229 GCF_046534555.1 Bacillus sp. SIMBA_074
GTTGCCCTATGGTCGACAGTAGCTACCGCGTTCAAAGTGGCCCTGGCGTGGATGAGCCCGCTCGAGTTGATGTGGATCGCCGCATTGGTGTCGTGGCTGTTAATGGGGGCGCTGGTCGTCCAGCAAGGGAATATGGCGCAGGCGCTTCGAAAAGGTTGGCGAACAGCGCTATGGGCGGGGTTGATGAATCCCGTCGCGTATTACTTGGTGCTGTTTGCCGCTTATGACC
>NZ_JAWRYM010001365.1:0-229 GCF_046534555.1 Bacillus sp. SIMBA_074
GGCTTGCCACCATGGCCGCAAGGCCAGAGACCACCACCAAAATGCCTAGCCCGCCTAACTCTGTTCCGCTTTGCTGTTGGCCGAGCAGCGCTAAATAGGGTAATGCCAGCGCGCTTGAGAGCAGTAGCGCTCTGGCCATATTAAAGTGCAGAAACGTGCGGTCTTCACGCATCAGCGAGAGCCCAAGTTTGATGCTGTCCCAGGCGTTTTCCCCTCCTTCAACGGCTCC
>NZ_JAWRYM010001366.1:0-229 GCF_046534555.1 Bacillus sp. SIMBA_074
GCCCGGGCGCACGACCGCGGCCTGCTGCTGCACGCCACCGACGCGGGCCTCGTCTCCCTCAGCCTCGACGAGGAGTCGGCCGCCGACCTGCGCGACGGCACGTTCCCGCTGGCCGACCTGATCCGGGTCCTCGGCGGAACGGTCGAGGGGGAGGCCACCCTGATGTTCGGCGCGGACGCCGCGTTCGACCCGGCGCTCGCCCGCGAGTCGGCGTACCTGACGCACCCGG
>NZ_JAWRYM010001367.1:0-229 GCF_046534555.1 Bacillus sp. SIMBA_074
TGAGATGAAAAATAAGTATAAGCACTAAAAATATGCTAAAACCCTTAAAGTATAAATATCATATTATTTCCAAAGGACAGTCTTTTGTAAATCATCTTTTTCTTGAAATCATTTTTAATAACAGGATTTTGAAGAATAATATATCTTTTACTTCCGAATTAGTAATTGTTAAGTATAGAAATATTATTTTAAGTTTTGGCGAAGAATACCTTGATTCTGTAAATGCTGT
>NZ_JAWRYM010001368.1:0-229 GCF_046534555.1 Bacillus sp. SIMBA_074
GCTGGTGCTGTTTCATCATTGCTAGAACATCCTGTAATTATTACTAAAGAAGTAATTCCTAACCCTGTTGCTACATAATGTTCCACTCTTGTAGACTCCTTTCCATATAAATGAGATTTTAAGTATATGGAATCAATGTCAAGAAATTGTGGAGTGGTATGCATAACTTAGAGTGGAACGGGCCCTAGTAATGAAGATTTTCTTTTCTCTATGAGCACTATTAATTGAC
>NZ_JAWRYM010001369.1:0-229 GCF_046534555.1 Bacillus sp. SIMBA_074
CTTGCAAATCTATGTACCAATCGAGCTTCGATATACGTTTGAGCAAACCCGTCAGGTAGGCTATTTTTTGGCTTCTTATTTAGTGAGCAAGCATCCTGAGCTGCTCACTATCGAAAGAATCGTTAAAAATAGAGGGAGTAAGCTCTATATCGATTATTTACAGCATTGGCGCGGCAAAACACTGCCTGCTCCCTACTCCCCCCGTGCAAAAGAGAAAGCGACTGTCTCG
>NZ_JAWRYM010001370.1:0-229 GCF_046534555.1 Bacillus sp. SIMBA_074
GCTTGGCAATTGCCTCCGGATTACTTATCGTCTACTTTTTATTAAATTACTGGACAGTTAGTTTGTTTTCAAAAGCTAACTCATTTATTACAGTCTTTAAGGTTATTATACCTGGACTTACGATTGGATCACTTTTATTTGCTGGTTTTCATGCATCCAATTTTACGTCAGCAGGAAGTATGGCACCTAATGGTTGGGCAAGTGTGCTTACTGCAGTAGCGACTTCTGG
>NZ_JAWRYM010001371.1:0-229 GCF_046534555.1 Bacillus sp. SIMBA_074
GACCTCGCGGTGCTCGCGGCGACGGCCGGTGACCCGATCGCGGTCAACGCCCTGTTGCAGCGGGTGGGCCACGACCGGGTGCGTGAGCGCATCGAGGCGCTCGGACTCCGCCGCACCGCGCTTCTCGATCGATTCCGCGACGAGCGCGGCCCGGACGACGCGCCGCAGGTCGCCGTGGGCTCCGCACGTGAGTTCGCGGGGCTCTTCTCGGCGCTCGTGAACTCCCAGG
>NZ_JAWRYM010001372.1:0-229 GCF_046534555.1 Bacillus sp. SIMBA_074
GGCGAAGTGCGCACCGCGCTTAACAGTTTGCTGCAAGGCAAGCCGGCGAATGCCGGGTTAGCAACCTCCCGGTTTGTGATCAACTCTACGGTGGGGATTGGCGGCTTGCTAGACTACGCTACGCTGATGGAAATAAACGCTGATAAAGAAGATTTCGGCCAAACCATGGCCGTGTGGGGGTGGGAAGATTCGCGCTATTTAGTGCTGCCTTTGTTAGGTCCGCGTACGC
>NZ_JAWRYM010001373.1:0-229 GCF_046534555.1 Bacillus sp. SIMBA_074
GCCCGGATGCGACGGGATTCGCGGAAGTAGGGCATCATCGCGAACCCGTCGGGCGTCCCCGTGACCTGTGGTGCGAGGCGGAGCCCCGGCCAGCCGACACCGCCATCGGGTCGAGGAGCCTCCGTCTGCAGCCAGTAGAGCAGCGACCGACTCAACGCCTTGGAGCGATCCCAGTGGACGGCGGCGTCGTCGACGCCGAAGAGCGGGCCCCCGACGTAGTCGTTCATCG
>NZ_JAWRYM010001374.1:0-229 GCF_046534555.1 Bacillus sp. SIMBA_074
GATACATCTAATCCCGCAACAGGCTCATCCGCCACAATAATTTCTGGATCTAATCCCATTGCCCTTGCAATAACGATACCTTGATGTTGCCCACCGGAAAACTCATGAGGGTACCGGTCAATATGATACGTCGCTAAACCGCATAACTCCAGTACTTCTATCACCTTTGCACGGAGATTTTCTTTCGTCGTGTGTCGGTGGGCCAATATTGGCTCACGAAGCGCTTCTC
>NZ_JAWRYM010001375.1:0-229 GCF_046534555.1 Bacillus sp. SIMBA_074
CGACCGACGCCAATGCTCGTCCCGCGCTGACCGGCGGGAGCACCGGGGAACCGCTGGCCACGTTCCACGACGCACGAGTGCCGTCTCTCGCGCTGAGCTGGCGGATGTACTCCTGGTGGGGAGTGGAGCCGTCCGACGACCTCGCCCGCGTGGGTCGCTGGAACTTCGGCCGCCTGGCGACACTCAAGAACGACGTGGCGTGGTGGCCGACCAAGCAGGTCTACCTCGA
>NZ_JAWRYM010001376.1:0-228 GCF_046534555.1 Bacillus sp. SIMBA_074
CCCTCTCCAACCGCTACAACCAATTCTCGTTGCTCATGTGTCTTTTCATTTTTATGTATTTTGTCATAGTAGTCCTGAATCTTACGGTCATTTCGTTTTTGCTTCTCATTATACTTGTCCACCGCTTCTTGAAAGACATCCTTGTATACAATTCGGATATCCTTTTGAACAAAGTAGATATTCTCGTCTAACCTGGATGGATCGATGCCAGGATTCCCATAAATGTTT
>NZ_JAWRYM010001377.1:0-228 GCF_046534555.1 Bacillus sp. SIMBA_074
GTCTGCAGCGAATTATAAAAACCTAGTTTTACATTCGTGACTTTGCTTTTGGGATCAATATCACCATTATCATATAATGCTCCAATAGCAGTTAAAGCAGGGATCAATTCCTTGGGTTTATTGAATTTTTTAATCCCCTCTAAATACATCTGTTCATAGGAGACGATTTCACCCTTTTTGTTCAAATATAAAGTGACCTTCCCCTTACTATTGTTATAAAACATCTTT
>NZ_JAWRYM010000188.1:0-361 GCF_046534555.1 Bacillus sp. SIMBA_074
CTGCATAGGCCCGCGCCGCCGAGTCGACGATCACGAGCAGCACGATGATCACGACCACCGGGATGCCGATCGCGAGCAGCAGGCGCAGCCAGCGCGGACGCCGACGGCGCGGCGCCGCCCCGTCCGCATCCGGGAGCACCCGGGTCGTGCTGTCGCTCATCGGCGGCCTCCTCGGTCGCTGTCGGTCACATGCGGTCCGGCGCGGAGACCCCGACCAGGCCGAGCCCGTTCCGGATCACCTGCCCGGTGGCGTCATTGAGCCAGAGTCGCGTGCGGTGCAGGTCGGTCACGGGCTCGTCCCCGTGCGGGAGGACGCGCGTCGAGCCGTCCCTCACTGCGTACCACGCGTGGTACAGACCGG
>NZ_JAWRYM010001378.1:0-228 GCF_046534555.1 Bacillus sp. SIMBA_074
GCGCAAACATGACCACATTCATATTTCCGACATATTGACTCAACTTTCTTTGTTCAATATGGTTGCACTTCGCCTTTTTCCCTTTTTTTGAAATGGTCAGCTCAAGTGGTATTGAGGTATTTCTCTTTCTAACTCTACCTTCTATTTTAGCATACTCTTCATCCCAGCGAATAAGTTCTTTATCATTTGAGGTCCGATGGGATTTTGCCATTGCTAAAACGAAAATAG
>NZ_JAWRYM010001379.1:0-228 GCF_046534555.1 Bacillus sp. SIMBA_074
TAGGGGGCTGTCTTTTTTGTTGCCAAATATACTAGATAGTTTGTACCGACGAGAGGGAGAATTCCATGCACACTTTGACTATTAACGATTTTTTACCTATTCATTGATGTGTCATTGTCTAATAATTATCTTTGTGGACCACCTTGATTCCGATGAGGAGTTGCCTTGGAATGCATGGTCTCATGACACGTAAGAATAGGAGTGTATTTTTATGTCAGAATCTAAGAG
>NZ_JAWRYM010001380.1:0-228 GCF_046534555.1 Bacillus sp. SIMBA_074
GTGCACCAATACGCCCATAATCATGATCTTTTGGCGCATACCATGCGAGTAGCTTTGGATCGTATCTCCGAGGGCATTCGTCATATCAAAACGCTGTGCCAGCTGCAGGATTCGTTCGTTTCGAACTTTTTGCGGCACCTCGTAAATATCTGCCATGAAGCTGACATACTCCAGGCCCTTTAGTCGCAGGAACATATCAGGACTATCAGGCACATAGCCAAATTGACG
>NZ_JAWRYM010001381.1:0-228 GCF_046534555.1 Bacillus sp. SIMBA_074
CCATTTATAACAGTGAAGGATCCTTCTGAGGCAATAGAGTTCTATAAAATGGTTTTCAATGCAAGGGTGAAGAATATTACTGAACATCCTGATGGAAATGGCAATAAAATGATTGTTCATTCGGAATTAGATTTTTGAAATGGTTTTTTGCAGCTGGGAGCAGCGAATCTGGCATATCAATTGGTCTTGCCGCCAGATGAAGGCAATGCATGTTATTCTTTAGGGATT
>NZ_JAWRYM010001382.1:0-228 GCF_046534555.1 Bacillus sp. SIMBA_074
CGTTCATTTTTCGCCAAAATCTGACCAAGTTCATTTTGGACTTCTGCAATATTGACCTCCGAGGCATTGCCCATCAAGCCATCAAACAATCCCATATTTCTCTCCCCCGATCTGTTTTCTCATTTCACATGCTCTATTTTTATATGTATACGACAGAGTGTGCACCTTTTTGTTCCCAGACTTGAAAAAAGCTGACTCCCACATATAGGTGTCAGCTTGAATCGATTG
>NZ_JAWRYM010001383.1:0-228 GCF_046534555.1 Bacillus sp. SIMBA_074
CTCCCCCTGAACGGCGGCCGTCGCATCCTGCGGAGGGATGCGGCGGCCGCTTCCGCGTGCCGCCGCCCTCCCCGCTGCTGGGCCCGTCCCCGCCGCCATTCCCGACTGCAGATTCGTGACGAATGTGGCGAAAACGGAGCGCAAAGCCCACACTCGTCACGAATCGGGGAGAGCCCAGACCGCAGCGGCCGCCGAGCGGTGAGTCGTTGCCTGAATTCGGGTCGAGTT
>NZ_JAWRYM010001384.1:0-228 GCF_046534555.1 Bacillus sp. SIMBA_074
CCTCGCGCTCGTCGCCTTCGATGATGAGGAGGCGGCGGATGCCCCGCTCCCCCTCACCGCCGTGTCACCGCCGAAGCGCGAGATCGGACGCCTCGCGGCGAGCACGCTACTGCGGATGCTGGGGCGCGGCGGCGACCGCACGCCGGTGCGGATGCTGCTGCAGCCGGTCGTGCGGGAGCGGGCGTCGAGCGCGCGTGCCCAACCCCGGGTCTTGCAACCGCTTGCATG
>NZ_JAWRYM010001385.1:0-228 GCF_046534555.1 Bacillus sp. SIMBA_074
CGTCTATACTTATGTTTATAATAGTCCTATTAGATATATTGACCCTACTGGTGAATTTGGTCTTTTCGGTGGTATCTATGGTGCTATTTCTGGTGGTATTGGAGGCTATATTTCTGGTGGATGGCAAGGAGCATTAGCTGGAGCTGGTGCTGGTGCATTAGTTGGTGCTGTTAATCCGTTTGGGGCTAGTGCTGCAGGAGCAGCCGCTGGAGCTGGTATAGCAAGCCT
>NZ_JAWRYM010001386.1:0-228 GCF_046534555.1 Bacillus sp. SIMBA_074
GTCACTGGCCGTGTTAGCCCACATAATGGCACCGACTTTGCGATGCCGATTGGCACACCGATCACCGCCCCGGCCAATGGCCGCGTAGAACGCGTGAGTAACCACCATGCGGCGGGGCGCTATATTGTTGTGCGCCATGATAACGGCTACCGCACTCGCTACCTACACCTCTCCCAGCCGCTGGTCAGCCAGGGCGATCGGGTCACCATGGGCGAGCGAATTGCCCTT
>NZ_JAWRYM010001387.1:0-228 GCF_046534555.1 Bacillus sp. SIMBA_074
GGCCAGGGACGCCTCGAGTTCTTCGAGTACATCCACCCGGACGCGATCGAGACGTCGCCCACACTTCCGAACGAGATCGGAATGCACCGCGTCGCCTTCGCGGTCGACGATATCGACGAGTCGCTCGCGATCGCCGCCGCGCACGGCTACCACCCGCTGCGCGGGGTCGCCACCTATGAGGACGTCTACAAGCTCACGTACCTGCGCGGCCCCAGCGGGATCCTCGTG